>DATGAX010000585.1:0-2546 GCA_035312965.1 Acidimicrobiales bacterium | reverse complement strand
CCTCAAGGGCGGCGCCAGCGCCGACTCCCTCTCCGCCGCACTGCGCGGACGCCGCTTCGTCGCCGCCCGGCGCCGGGGCAAGCTGATGCTGGTCGACACCGACGACGATGCCGTGCTCGGGCTGCGCTTCGGCATGAGCGGCCGCCTGCTGGTGGACGGGGCGCCCGGCGTGGACCAGCTGCTGTACAGCCCGGCGGCCGCCGGGCTGGCCCGCTACGCCCGCTTCCAGGTGGAGTTCGCCGACGGGGGCACGATGGTGATGAACGACCCGAGGCGTCTCGGCGGTGTGGAGCTGGACCCCGACGAGGACCGCCTGGGCCCCGACGCTCTGGGTATCACCCTGGGCCAGCTCAGGACGGCGCTGGCCGGGGCCAGAGTGGCGCTCAAGGCCCGGCTGATGGACCAGGCCCGCATAGCGGGGGTGGGCAACCTCATCGCCGACGAGGTGCTGTGGCGGGCCGGGCTGTCCCCGGTGCGCCTGGCCGGGGAGATGCCGCCGGCCGCCATGCGGCGCCTGCACTCGCATCTCACCTCCGGGTTGGCCGAGCTGATCCGGCGGGGCGGCTCGCACATGGGTGACCTGACGCCCCACCGGCGCACCGGGGGCATGTGTCCCCGGGACGGCACCCCGCTGGTCCGGGCCACGGTCGGGGGGCGCACGACGTGGTGGTGCCCGAAGCACCAGCGCTAGCCCGGCATCAGCCGGCCGGCCACCTCGCCCGCGCCCAGACCAACCTCCTGCGCCCCTCCGGCCCGGCCCGCGGTGCGTCGGTGCGCAGCAGGGCCAGCGCCAGCACCCCGGCCAGGGCCACGCACACGGCCGCCCCGGCGAAGATGGTGTGCAGCTCGGACAACAACGCCCTTGTGGTCGCCGCGTCGTACACGGGGCAGGACGTCGGATGGGTCGGGCACAACTTCAACGGCGACCCGATCCGCGCCTCGGCCCGGTAGAACCGGTGCAGCGCGATGGCGGCCAGCGCCGACAACCCGGCCAGCATCCCGATCGTCCTGGCGACCACGGCCAGGGCGCTGGCCAGGGCGTGGTGGCGTTCCTCGACGGCGCCCAGGATGGCCACGTTGACCGGGGCGATGGCCAGCCCGAAGCCGAGCCCGCCCAGGACCAGATCCACGTCGCTCCAGCGCGGCCCGCCGCCCAGCGCCGTCTCCGACCACGACGTCATCCCGATGAAGGCGACGACCGCCATGGCCATCCCCGCCGCCGCGATGTAGGCGGCCCGGCTCCGGTTGCGGCACAGGACGCCGCCGGCCACCGCCCCGATGGGTACGGCGACGAGGAAGCGGAGGAGCACCAGGGCGGCCGCCGTCTCGGAGTCGGGATCGACGGTCGACCGGGCGAAGAGCGGGACGTCGATGAGGGTGGCCATCAGGCCGCCGCCCAGGGCCAGGTTGACGAGCAGAGCCCCCCACGCCGGCCGGCGGGAGAGCGCTCCCCGCTCGATCAACGGCGAGCGGGCCCGGCGCTGGCGCCACCAGAAGGCGAGGGTCAGGACCACCGCCACCGGTACGACCACAGGCGCGCTGGACGCCACCACCTGGCGGCTGGGATCGGCGGTCGAGAACGCCACCACCACGCAGGCCAGGACGCCGGCCAGCAGAGCGGCACCGGGCAGGTCGGCGCGGCTCAGCAGGGCGGGCGCCTGGCGCAGCGGCAGGAGCGTCCGCACCGACGCCGGGGCCACCACCTCCCACAGCAGCGCGGCGGCCAGCACCCCGGCGGAGATGAGCACGATGGGCGTCGTCAGGGCGGCCCACTGACCGCCCGCCTCGGGGGTGTACAGGTTGCCCCAGGTGACGCTGGTCGCCAGGCGGGCCGGGGCGTCCAGCCCGACCATCAGGCCGGCGGCGCCGATCAGGCCGAGGACGGGCCCGACGTAGTCCCGCCGGCCCGGCTTCGGCGGCCGCTCGACGTCGGGTCCCCGGGTCGCGGCGTGGGCCGGCTCCCGGCCGCCCCACCGGCCGGCCAGCCAGAAGCCGGCCCAGAGCAGTATCACGACGGGCAGGTTGATCCAGAAGATGGCGCGCCACGAGGCCACCGCGACGACGGCCGCGCCGTAGAGCGGGCCGACCACACTGCCCAGCTCCTGCAGGGCCCCCACGATGCCCAGCGGGGTGCCGCGCTCGTCGGGCGGCCACCTGGACGCGACCATGGCCAACGTCACCGGGACCAGCCCGCCGCCGCCCACTCCCTGGATGCCCCGGCCCAGCACGACCACCGGAAGCGAGTGGGCGGTCGCGGTCAAGAGGGATCCGGCGCCGAAGGCGGCCAGGCAGCCGGCGAAGGTGGGGGCCGTCCCGGCCAGGTCGGCGATGCGGCCGATCAGCGGCAGCACCGCCGTGTAGCCCAGCAGGAAGCCGCTGATGATCGGGGTGGCCCGCTGCAGCCGGTCGATCCCCAGGCCGACGCCGTTCATGATGTTGGGCAGGACGACCACCACCACGTAGGTGTCGGCGGCGGCGAGGAGCACGCCGACGCAGGCCAGGGCCAGACGCCAGCGGTCGTCGCGACCGACCGCGGCGGGGCCGGT
>DATGAX010000584.1:0-6512 GCA_035312965.1 Acidimicrobiales bacterium | reverse complement strand
TGGGCAGGAGGTCGGCCGGAATTTCGATCTGAGGGGGGTTGGTCACTGTGAAACTATTGCAGGCGATGGCCCGCATCTCACAGCGCATATCCAACGTGTCCGAGTCCGCCACCCTGGCCATCGACGCCAAGGCCAAGGCCCTGCAGGCAGCCGGGGAGGACGTGATCGGCTTCGGTGCCGGGGAGCCCGATTTCCCCACGCCGGCGCCGATCGCGGAGGCGGCGGCGGCCGCCTGTCTCGATCCCCGCAACCACAAGTACACGCCGGCGGGCGGCCTGCCCGAGCTCAAGGAGGCCATCGCGGCCAAGACGCTCCGGGACTCCGGTCTGTCGGTGGTGGCGGCCCAGGTGCTGGTGACCAACGGGGGCAAGCAGGCGGTGGAGGAGACCTTCGCCACGCTGCTGGATCCGGGCGACGAGGTGCTGCTGCCCGCCCCCTACTGGACGACCTACCCCGAGTGCATCCGCCTGGCCGGCGGCGTGCCGGTCGAGATCCCGACCACCTGGGAGTCCGGCTTCCGGGTGTCGCTGGAACAGCTGGACGCCGCGGTGACGCCGCGGACCAAGGTGCTGCTGTTCGTCTCCCCGTCCAACCCGACGGGTGCCGTCTACTCGCCTTCCGAGGTGGTCGACATCGGGCGCTGGGCCGTCGCCCGCGGCATCTGGGTCGTCACCGACGAGATCTACGAGCACCTGGTCTACGGCGACGCCCGGTTCACCTCCATGCCGTCCGTCGTGCCCGAGCTGGCCGATACCTGCGTGGTGATCAACGGGGTGGCCAAGACGTACGCCATGACCGGGTGGCGGGTCGGCTGGATGATCGGTCCCGCCGACGTGATCAAGGCGGCGGCCAACCTGCAGTCCCACGCCACGTCCAACGTCTGCAACGTGGCCCAGCGGGCCGCGCTGGCCGCGGTGAGCGGTGACCTGTCGGCGGTGGCCGAGATGCGGGCGGTGTACGACCGGCGCCGGCAGACCATCGTCTCGATGCTCAACGACATCCCGGGAGTGCGCTGCCCCATGCCGGAAGGCGCCTTCTACGCCTTCCCGAGCGTCACCGAGGTGGGCCGGCGCCTGGGTGTGGCCACCTCGCTGGAGCTGGCCGCCAAGGTGCTGGACGAGGCGCGGGTGGCGTTCGTGCCCGGCGAGGCGTTCGGCGCCCCCGGGTACGCCCGCTTCTCGTACGCCCTGGCCGACGACGCCCTCGAGGAGGGCATCACCCGCATGGCCAAGCTGGTCGGGGGCTGACCGGTTGGCCCGCGTCCTGGTAACCGAAGAGATCGCCGCCCCGGGCCTGGAACGCCTGCGGGCGGCCGGCCACGAGGTCGACGTGGCGTTGGGGTTGTCGGCCGAGGAGCTGGTGAAGGTGGTTCCCGGTGCGGCGGCGCTCATCATCCGGTCGGCGACGCAGGTGACGGCGGACGTCCTGGCCGCGGCGTCCGACCTGATCGTCGTGGGCCGGGCCGGGATCGGCCTGGACAACGTCGACGTCGAAGCCGCCACCCGCCGCGGCGTGATGGTGGTCAACGCGCCTCAGTCCAACATCCTCTCCGCCGCCGAGCACACCATGGCCCTCCTGCTGGCCCAGGCCCGCAACGTGCCGCAAGCCCACTCGGCGCTCGTCGCCGGCCGGTGGGAGCGCTCGAAGTGGGAGGGCGTGGAGCTCTACGGCAAGGTGCTGGGCGTGGTGGGGCTGGGCCGCGTCGGGGCGCTGGTGTCGCAGCGGGCCGCCGCCTTCGGGATGCAGCTCGTGGCCTACGACCCCTACATCAGCGCCGAGCGGGCCCGGCAGCTCGGTGCCGAGCTGCTGTCCCTGGACGAGGTGCTGGCCCGGGCCGACTTCCTCACCGTCCACCTGCCCAAGACGCCGGAGACGGCCGGGCTCATCGGCGCCGACCGGCTGGCCCTGGTCAAGCCGGGGGTGCGCATAGTCAACACGGCCCGGGGCGGCATCGTCGACGAGAAGGCGCTGGCCGCGGCGGTCGAGGCCGGCGTGGTGGCGGGCGCCGCCCTGGACGTGTTCTCCACCGAGCCGTGCACCGATTCGCCCCTGTTCGACCTCCCGTCGGTGGTGGTCACCCCGCACCTGGGGGCGTCGACACGCGAGGCTCAGGACAAGGCCGGCCTGACCATCGCCGAGATGGTCGAGCTGGCCCTGGCCGGTGACTTCGTGCCGTTCGCAGTCAACATCGCGGCGGCCGAGGTGCCCGAGGCGGTTCGCCCCTGGCTCCCCCTGGCGGAGCGGCTCGGGCGGCTCTGGGCCTCCCTGTCAGGGGAGCTGCCATCGGTGCTGGAGATCGAGTTCTCCGGTGAGCTGGCCGGGGAGGACACCCGCATCCTGGCGCTGGCCGTGCAGAAAGGGCTGTTCTCCGTGTCGACCGACGAGCCGGTCACCTTCGTCAACGTGCCCCAGATGACCTCGGAGCGGGGCCTGGTGGTGCGCTCCACCACGGTGCCCGAGACCACCGGCTACCGGAGCCTGGTGACGGTGCGGGGCGGGGACCATTCCGTCGCCGGCACCACCTTCGACGACGGCGCGCCGCGCGTCGTCATGGTGGACGGTCACGACATCGAGCTGCCCTTCGCCCGGTGGATGCTGATGGTGCACAACGACGACCGCATCGGGATGGTCGCCGCGGTGGCCGGGATCGTCGCCGACGCCGGCCTCAACATCGTCGATCTCAAGCTGGGCCGCAGCGCCACCGGGGGCACCGCGATGATGGCCCTGTCCTTCGAGCAGCCCGTGCCCGACGAGGCGGTCGGGGCCCTGGCCGCCACGCCGGGCATCCTCGACGCGGTCGCCCTCTCGGACGTCTAGGCCGGCACCCTCGGCAGCCAGTCCGGGCGCCCCGCCTCGTGGCGGGAGATGTCGGCCTCGTGCCGGAGGGTGAGCCCGATGTCGTCCAGCCCGTGGAGCAGCCGGTGCTGCGTGAAGGCGTCCAGCGGGAATTCCGCCTCGATGCCGGCCGCCGGGGCGGAAACGGTCAGCCGCTCGACGTCCACCGTGATCTCGAGCGCCGGGTCGGCCACCACCGCGTCCAGGAGAGCCTGGCCGACCTCGGCCGGCACCTGGACGGGCAGCAGCCCCGCCTTGGTGCAGTTGTTCCTGAAGATGTCGCCGAACCGGGGCGAGATGACGGCCCTGAACCCGTAGTCCATGAGGGCCCACACGGCGTGCTCGCGCGACGACCCGGTCCCGAAGTTGGGCCCCGCCACCAGGATGGTGGCGCCGGCGTGCTCGGGCTGGTTGAGCACGAAGTCGCGCTCGTCGCGCCACTCGGAGAAGAGGCCCTTGCCGAAGCCGGTCCGCTCCACCTTCTTGAGCCAGTCGCTCGGGATGATCTGGTCCGTGTCGACATCGGAGCGGTCGAGCGGTACGGCGGTGCCGGAGACGACGTGTATCGGTTCCATGGGGGCTCCTAGGCGAGGTCGGACGGGGCGGCGAAGTGGCCGGCGACGGCCGTGGCGGCCGCCACCGCGGGGGACACCAGATGGGTCCGCCCGCCGCGCCCCTGGCGTCCCTCGAAGTTGCGGTTGGACGTGGAGGCGGCCCGTTCCCCCGGCGCCAGCTTGTCGGGGTTCATGGCCAGGCACATCGAGCAGCCCGGGTTGCGCCACTCGAAGCCGGCCGCGGTGAAGATGCGGTCCAGCCCCTCGTCCTCGGCCTGGGCCTTCACCTGGCCCGAGCCCGGTACGACGAGGGCCCGCACCGAAGGTGCCACCCGGCGCCCCTCCACGACGGAGGCGGCGGCGCGCAGGTCCTCGATGCGCCCGTTGGTGCACGAGCCGATGAACACGGTGTCGACGCTTATGTCCCGCACCTTGGTGCCGGCCGACAGGCCCATGTAGGCCAGGGCCCGTTCGGCCGCCTCCTGGGCGGCCGGGTCGCCGAAGTCGTCCGGGCCGGGCACCGCCCCGCCGATGGGTACCACCTGGGCCGGGTTGGTGCCCCACGACACGTAGGGCGTGAGCGCCGCACCGTCGACCACCACCGTCTTGTACAAGGTGGCGCCGGCGTCGGTGCCGAGAGAGCGCCACTCCTCCACGGCCCGTTCCCAGGCCGCCCCGGTGGGGGCGTAGGGCCGGCCTTCGACGTAGGCGAAGGTGGTGTCGTCGGGCGCCACCAGGCCGGCCCGGGCGCCGGCCTCGATGGACATGTTGCACACCGTCATGCGGCCTTCCATGCTGAGCGCCCTCACCGCCTCGCCCCGGTACTCGATCACGTGGCCCATCCCGCCGCCGGTGCCGATCCGGCCGATGATGGCCAGGATGAGGTCCTTCGGGGTGACCCCGTCGGCCAGACGCCCCTGTACCTCGACGGCCATGGTCCGGGGCCGCTGCTGGGGCAGCGTCTGGGTGGCCAGCACGTGCTCCACCTCGCTGGTGCCGATCCCGAAGGCCAGGGCGCCGAACGCGCCGTGGGTGGAGGTGTGACTGTCCCCGCAGACGATGGTCATGCCGGGCTGGGTCAGGCCCAGCTCCGGGCCGATGATGTGCACGATCCCCTGGTGGGGATCGCCCATGGGGAACAGGCGGATGCCGAAGTCGGCGCAGTTGGCCGCCAGCACCTCCATCTGGCGGGCCGAGACGGGATCCTCCACCGGGCCGTCGAGGGCGGTGGTCGGGACGTTGTGGTCCATGGTGGCCACGGTCAGATCCGGGCGGCGCACCGTGCGGCCGTGGATACGCAGGCCGTCGAAGGCCTGGGGAGAGGTGACCTCGTGGACGAGGTGCAGGTCGATGTAGAGCAGGTCGGGCTCGCCCGCGGCGCTGCGCACCACGTGGGCGTCGTAGACCTTCTCCGCCAGGGTCTTGGGCACGACTGGGTCCTCCCGACTCGCTCGCCATCCCGCGACCCGGGCTGGCGATCCCACATTGTGGGATGAGAGTATTGCTGTGTGGGACAGCCTAACCCCGTCGCCGTGCTGGACAAAGCGGTGGCCATCCTCCGCGCCGTGGCCCAGGAACCGGCCACGCTGGCCGAGCTCGTCGAGCGCACCGGCCTGCCCCGCGCCACGGCTCACCGGCTCGCCGTGGCCCTGGAGGGGCACCGGCTGGTGCGACGGACCCCCGCGGGCACATGGGCGCCCGGACCGGCCCTTGCGGAGCTGGGCCGCAGCGGCACCGACCTGGCCGAGCACGCGGCGCGCCATCTGGCCGCGCTGCGCGACGCCAGCGGCGAGAGCGCCCAGTTCTACGTGCGCGACGGCGGCAGCCGGGTCTGCATCGCCGCGGCCGAGCGGTCCAGCGGTCTGCGGGACACCGTGCCCGTCGGCGTCCGCCTGCCCCTGACCGCGGGCTCGGCCGCGCACGCTCTGCTCGCCTTCGCGCCGGCCGAGGAGGTCACCCCACTGCTGCCGTCGGCGAGCTTCACCGCCCGGACGCTGCTGGAGGTGCGCCGGCGCGGCTGGGCGCACAGCGTCGCCGAGCGGGAGCCGGGGGTCGCGTCGCTGTCGGCGCCGGTCCGCGACAGCGGCGGCGCGGTCCTGGGCGCGGTCTCCATCTCCGGTCCCGTCGAGCGGCTCGGCCGGCGTCCCGGCCCCGAGGTCGTGGGCGCGGTGCTCGACGCGGCGGCGGCGATCGGCCGGGGCGCCCGCTGACGGTGTGCTGTGGATGTCCGGAGGAAGGTTAGGCAAGCCTGGCCTCAGCGGTTATGGTCGCTGGGTGCCGCTGGACACCCCGCCCGACGCCCGCCCGCTCGCATCGGTGCCACCCGGCACCGCCGGCCGCCTGGAGCTGGGCACCGTGCCCCGCACCTCGGGGCTGCGCCTCGCCCAGCTGGGGCTGCGCGCCGGCGCCGCGGTGACCGTGCTGGCCCGCACCTCCGGCGGTGGCCGCCTCGTCGGCATCGGCACCACGCGGATCGGCCTGGACCGCGACACCAGCCGGCAGCTGCAGCTGCTCCCCGCCGCATCGTGACGTCGCTGCGCCCGGCGCCGTCCCGACGGCGCCTCCTCCCCGCGCGCCCGGCGCCGAGCTGCCACGGCGACACCGGCGGCCCCGCCGCGGCCACCGGCTCCCCCGTCGTCGCCCTCGTGGGCGCGCCGAACGCCGGCAAGTCCACGCTGTTCAACGCGCTCACCGGCGCCTCCCGCACGGTCGGCAACTGGCCGGGCACCACGGTCGAGGTCGGCCGCGGGGAGTGGGAGAGCACCGAGCAGTGCTGCGACGGTGCCGCGCGGGACCTGCTCGACCTGCCCGGGGCCTACTCGCTGGACGCGTCCTCGCCCGACGAGGAGCTCACCGCCCGCCTGTTCGCCGGCACCGCGAACGCGCCGGTGCCCGACCTCACCGTCGTCGTCGCCGACGCCGCGCACCTGGCCCGCAGCCTGTACCTGGTCGCCCAGCTGCGCGAGGCGGACCGGCGGGTCGTGGTGGCGCTGACCATGGTCGACGTCGCCGAGCGTCGCGGCGTCGTCGTCGACGCCGGCCGGCTGGCCACCGCGCTCGGCGTGCCGGTGGTCGAGCTCGACCCGCGCCGGCGCAGCGGCCGCGACGTCCTCGAGCAGGCCG
>DATGAX010000583.1:0-3550 GCA_035312965.1 Acidimicrobiales bacterium | reverse complement strand
CATCGAGAGCATGCAACGGGACCTGCTCGCCGCCCACCACCACATCAACCGGCTCCAGGCCGAGATCGACCGGATCTACGCCACCCGGACCATGCGCATGGTGGCCCCGGTGCGGCGGGTGTACGGGCGGGTGCGTCGCATCGCCAGGCCGTGACCGATAGCGCGCCGCCGGGCATCCGGTTGCTGTTCGTCACCCCCCCGCTCCTCTCGGAGCAGACCCGGGGTGAGGACCGGGCCGCGGCCGGGCTGCTCGGCGGGCTGGCCCGCCTGGCCGGCCCGGACCGGATCACGGTGATGCTCACCGAACGGGCACCGGCGGACCAGGTGGACCGGTTCCGTGCCGCCGGCCTCGACGTGGTCGAAGGGCTGCCGGAATGGGAACGGGGGCCGGGGTCGGAGCGGACCCTCTACTCCCACGTCGTAGTGACCAGCGGGGCGGCTCGTTCGTCTGTACGCGGCTGGGTCGAAGCGGCCCAGCCCCACGCCACCCGGGTGGTCTTCTTCCCCTCGCTCGACTTCCGCGACGTCCTCCGCCTGGCGCCCATCAGCCCGGCCGACGAGATGGAGGGTCTGGAGCTGGTCCGCCTCGACACCGAGGACGTGGTCGCCCACCTGGCCCGGTGGTCGCACGCCATCTGGTGCCAGTGGCCCGACGACGTGAGCGTGCTGCGGGGTTGGGCGCCCGGCGTCGCGGTGTACGAGGTGCCCCCCGTCCTGGACCCGCCCGCGCCGGCCGACCCGTCCGGCCGCGAGGGCGTCCTCATCGTGGCGGCCGAAGGCCACGACGTGCTGGGCGGCCACGAGGACGCCGCCCTCCTCGCCCTCGGACCGGTGATGGACCAGGTGTGGCGTCGCGACTCCTCGGTGCCCAGCACGATCGTGGCCGACCGCCCCACCCCGATGCTCGTCACCCGAGCGGCCGACACGGGCGCTCGCATCGTGCCGGAGTCCGATCTGGCCGAGGCCATGGGCGGGGCCCGGCTGATGCTGTCCTGCCACGGGTACGGGACCGGCCAGCCCGCCGTCGTCATGGCGGCCGTCGAGTCCGGTCTGCCGGTGGTGTGCACGCCGTGGGCGGCGGCCGACTTCGACCTGGGCCCCCTGGCCGGCGTGTCGCTGTGCGGGTCGGTCGAGGACCTGGCCACGAGGAGCTGGCAGCTACTGTCCGACCCGGCCAAGTGGGCCGCCGTGCACCGCGACGCGGCGGCGCTGGCGGCCGGCCACAGCCGGGCCCGCCAGGACGCCGCCCTGACCGAAGCCCTCGCCCCCCTCGGGGTGACGCCGCTCGAGGATCCGGCCGGCCCGCTACTGGCCGGCCCCCGTCCCCGCCGTCGGGCCTTCCGGCCGCCCGTCGTGGAGGTCCGGCCGGCCGGGATCCCGGCCCCCGACCCTCTGGAAGGGGATCTGCCGACCGACGAGCGGGCCCGCTACCAGCTGTGGCACGAGCGGCACGGTCCCCGCCCGGCGGTGCTCGACGCCATCGCCGCCGAGCTGGAGCACCTCGCCTATCGGCCGTCCATCAGCATCCTGATGCCGGTCTACAACACCGACGCCGACGTCCTGTCGGCCGCCGTGGAATCGGTGCGGGCGCAGATGTACGACGGGTGGCAGCTGTGCATGGCCAACGACGGCTCGGACCGCGGCGAGACCCTCGACGTGCTGGCCGCCCTGCGGGACGACCCCCGCATCGTGGTCGTCGACCGCCCCGCCCCGTCGGGCATATCCGAGGCCACCAACGCCGCACTGGCCGTGGCCACCGGGGAGTACGTGACCTTCCTGGACCACGACGACGAGCTCAAGCCGCACGCCCTGGCCCAAATGGTGCGGTGGCTCGACGCCGACCCGTCCATCGACGTCCTGTACTCCGACGAGGACAAGCTGGACCCGGCAGGGCAGCTGTACGACCCGCACATCAAGCCGGACTGGTCGCCGGACCAGCTGACCGCCCACAACTACGTGTGCCACCTGACCGTGGCCCGGCGGTCCCTGGTCGAGGAGGTCGGGGGCCTGCGCAAGGACTTCGACGGCAGCCAGGACTACGACCTGATCCTGCGGCTGACCGAGCGCACCGAACGCATCGCCCACATCCCCGAGCCGCTGTACTCGTGGCGGGCCGTCCCCGGCTCGGCCGCCGCCGTGGTCGACGCCAAGCCCTACGCCATCGAGGCGGCCCGGCGGGCGGTGGCGGCCGCCCTCGAGCGACGCGGCTACGGCGACGGGGTGGACGAGACGCCCCGCATCGGCCACTTCCGGGCCCGCTACCCGATACCCGGGCGGCCCAAGGTGTCGATCATCGTGCCGACCAAGAACGGGCGCCACCTCCTCGAGCGCTGCCTGGGCAGCATCCTGACCCGGTCCACCTACCGCAACTACGAGGTGGTGATCGTCGACAACCAGAGCACCGACGGGGCCAGCCTCGAGTACATGAACGCCGGGCCGTGGCGGGTGATCCGCTACCCCTACCGGTTCAATTACGCCCGCATGATGAACCTGGCCGCCCGGTCGGTCGACGCCGATGCGCTGCTGTTCCTCAACAACGACACCGAGATCATCACCCCGGAGTGGATCGAGGGCCTGCTGGAGCACGCCATGCGCCCGGAAGTCGGCGCGGTGGGGGGCCGCCTCTACTTCGGGAACGGCCAGCCCCAGCACGAGGGGATCATGATCGGCATCGGGGGCTGGGCCCACAACACCAACCACCGCGGCTACTGGGCCCGCGGCGAGCTGACCCGCAACGTGAGCGCCATCACGGGCGCCTGCACGATGGTCCGGCCCTCGGTCTTCTGGCGGGTGGGCGGCAACGACGAGCGGCTGCGCGTCGCCTACAACGACGTGGACCTGTGCCTGCGCATCCGCCAGGCCGGCTACCAGGTGGTGTACACGCCGTACGTGGAGCTGTACCACCACGAGAGCTCCACCCGCGGCACCTACGAGCACCATGAGGACGGCCCCCTCTTCGGTGAGCGCTGGCGGGTCAAGGAGAGCATCGACCCGTACTACAGCCCCATGTTCGAGGACTTCCCCCCGTTCCTGATCCGGGTGTAGGTACCCTTGGTCCGCCGATGAAGGTCGTCATCCAGATCCCCTGCCTCAACGAGGAGCAGACGCTGCCCCTCGTGTTCGAGAAGATGCCGAAGGAGATCCCGGGCGTCGACGAGCTGGAATTCCTCGTCATCGACGACGGGTGCACCGACGGCACGGTCGAGGTCGCCCGGCGCCTCGGTGTGCGCCACTTCGTCCACCACACCCGCAACATGGGTCTGGGCCAGTCCTTCCAGGACGGGGCGCTCAAGGCGCTGGAGATGGGGGCGGACATCCTCGTCAACACCGACGGGGACAACCAGTACCCGAGCGAGCGCATCCCCGACCTGGTCGCCCCGATCCTGCACCGGATGGCCGACATCGTCGTGGCCGACCGCCAGACGCACAAGATCGAGCACTTCTCGCCGGTCAAGAAGAAGCTGCAGAAGGTCGGCAGCCGGGTCGTCAACATCGCCGCCTCCACCGAGCTGCCCGACGCGGCCAGCGGCTTCCGTGCCTACTCGCGGGA
>DATGAX010000582.1:0-2130 GCA_035312965.1 Acidimicrobiales bacterium | reverse complement strand
GGCGGCGAAGTAAGCAGCCTGGATTGAGCAGCGGAGCCCGAAGCTCGATGTGATGACGACGCACTCCGCAACCGCCCGTGAAGCCGCGACGCGACAGCGGAGCGCGTTCGCTCGCCCCCCTCGATAATGCCTGACGCACTCGCAACGGCGAGCGTCGAGCCGTAAGGCCGACGTGTCTGAAACCCGGGACGGCCGATGGCCACTTCCGGCGCACGTCGGGCTGACGCCCTCAAGTTTGCCCACGAACCTGGACGCCGACGGCCTCGGCGCCGTCGAGCATGTGTTGCGGGGCCATCCGCCCGCGCCACAGGACGATCCAGCCCGGCGGCCGGTCGCTCTTGCGGTTCTGGTGCCCGCCGAGCCGGCCCAGGGCCCAGTAGGACTCCCGCACCGTCCAGTCCGGCCGGGCCGTCCCGGGCCGCCACGCCGACAGCACCGCCACGTACCCCCGGTCCACGTACGCCGCGGCCGGCCGGGTCGCCGCCCGGGTATCCCGCCCGGCCGCCGGCAGGGTCAACAGCGTCACCCCCGCCGCCGACAGCGGCCCGATCATTGGCTGCAACGCCCGGGCGCTGGTGGACGGCAACTGCTCGATCGCCCAACCGGTCTTCTGGGCCTTGTGATACCCCTCGATCACCCACCGACACTCATACCACCCGGCCCGCTCCCATCCTGGTCCATGGTCGTCACCGGCACGTTCGTCAGCAAGATCCATCCGAGCGGGTCCCGGCCGGCCGGCGGGTCGAGTTCCCGCGCCACGACCCGCCACAACTTCAGCGGCCGCTTCAGGTACTCGCCCCGCCGGACGTGCGGCGGCTGGACCTCGACCTCGGCCGAGGCGGTCCCGACGGCGGTCTTCTCCTCGCCCCGGCCGGCCCGCGCCCCGATCACCACCGGCTTGCCCCCGCCCGGCGGCAGCGACCGGGCGTACCGGCGCAACGGGCGGGCCCGGCCCGGTTTGGCCGGGCCGGGCCGGGCGGCCCGCCGACCGCAGGACGAACGCCGTGCCGTCGGCCACGTGCCGCCCCAGGTACTCGCACGTGTCCGACCCGCGGTCGGACACGTGCACCCACACGCGGCCCGGCCCCGCCGGGCCGACGGCCGTCGCCGCCGTCGGCCACAGCCGGCTCTCCCGGTCCGTTCGGTGCCGTTTGGCGGCCACCCCCCCCGGCCCGCCCGACCAGCCGCCGGGGGTGCAGGGTCTGGTGGGCCAGGCCCAGCCCCCCCGGCCCGGGTCGAACGCCAGGCTGTTGTGGCCCAGGTCGCCGCCGATCGACCCCAGCTCGGGGATCGAGTCCAGGCCCGAGCAGTCCAACTCGGTCGTGTCGTGCGGCACCAGGACCGGGCCGGCGGCCTGCCGCATGAGGCCCAGCGCCCGTTGGTGGTGCGGCCGCAGGACGGCCGCGTGCGCCACCTCCGGCCGGTTCATCGGCCGGCCCATGGCCTTGTCGTCCTCGGGCTGGCGCGGCTTGTGCGGGGGCGTCCCGCCCGGGTGCCGGTGGATGAGGCCGGCGACCTCGACCGGGCAGCGGTCCCGCTGCACGTGGCCCAGCTCGGCGGCGCCGAAGTGGGTGCTGGCAAAGGTCGGCTCGAACGTCGCCATGACGGCCTCCGGGGGGCGGGACGCTCGTCGGCGTCCGTCCCAGGATGACGCGGCCGGCAAGTCCCGCCGGTCGAAGCCCGCGGGGCGAAGTAAATCGGACACGCCGGACGGTAACTCCGGGGGCCGAGCCGGCCGGCCAACTCGGGCCGGCTGGCCCCGCCCGCCGGCCGCGGCGCGGGCCGGCGGCGAACCTTACAAGAACTGCCGCCCAGCCTGCCTGATCCAGACACGTGGTCTTTCGCGGGGAAACTTGAGGCTGACGCCCCGACGCTCGCCGTTGTGTTGGGACCGAGGTTGGGCTGGCTTACTTCGCCCACCACCACAGGCCCGCCAGCAGGCTGGCGGCCCCGACGGTGCCCAGGACCAGCCAGCTCGTCAGGTAGCCCTTCGTCCAGGCGTCGATCCGGAAGAACACGGCGATGACTGAGGCCAGGACTGCGGCCCCGGCCAGCATCCACAGGGCCTCCGCCGACCGCTCCTGCGACCGCAGGTCCCGGAGGTGCCGGGGCTCGACCTTCAGGGCGATC
>DATGAX010000581.1:0-2282 GCA_035312965.1 Acidimicrobiales bacterium | reverse complement strand
TTCCCGGTACCGGGGTAATCCTCGAGGAGCAGGTGCCCGTCGGAGAGCATGCAGGTCAGAGCCAGGCGGATCACATGGGTCTTGCCCACCACCGCCTGCTCGACATTGGCCACCAGCCGGGCGAACGTGTCGGCGAACCAGCCGGCCTGCTCGGGGGTCATGGGATCTGCCATGTCATGTCACCTTTCACCAGGAGATCGTGTTGGACGCGACGCCGTTGATGTAGACCCGGACGCCGCCGAACGTGTTGGAGTCGATGTAGCACCCGAACCCGCTGCTGTCCTTCGGTGCGGCCGTGTAGCTGCCGGCTCCGTTGGCATAGGCCGACGGATTCTTGAAGCCCCCGGTGGATCCGGACGGGGACCACTGGTACCAGACGCCGTTGTCCACCTGGTCCCAGCACTGGACGGTCAGGGCCTGTCCCGCGGGGAAGTTCGAGGCGACGATGTTGACCCAGGAACAGCCGGACGAACTGCAGCTGGGCTGGCCCACCGCGCTCTGGCCCCGGGAGATGGTCACCGTGGACGTCGGTGGCGGGGGGCAGCCGGCAGTGGCCGCCCCGGCGCTGGCCGTGCCGCTCTGCTGGCCCACCGTGTCGATCACGAAGCCGGTGATGGAGTGGTTGGTGCCGCACCCGTAGCCGATGGTGGCTGACCCGGGGCCTCCGTAGTTGTTGCAGCTGGAGTCGAAGCAGATGTGGTAGGTCTGCACCGGCCGGCCGTTGTTGCCGCCGCCGCTCCAGCTGTAGACGATGGAGTTGCCGCTCTGGCCGGCCGACACGCTGGGCGGGTCGGGGGGCCCGTACGGGTCGGCCGAGGCGGTGTTGGACAGCGGACCGCACCCCCCCGACGTGCCCCCGGCGGACTGGCTGCAGGCCGAGACCTGGACCGAGTAGGTGGTGCCGTTGGAGAGCCCGGAGATCTGCTCGCTCACCTTCTGGCCCGACGATCCCGGGTTGGACCAGGACCCGCTGGGCGAGGTCGCACCGTTGAGGTAGTAGTCGACCCTCGAGATCGACGCACCGTGGGAGGGCGGCAGCGTGAAGGTGGCGGTGATGGCCGTGTTGCCCGGACTGGCCGACAGGTCGGTGATCTGGCTCGGGTAGCCCACGGCGTAGACCACGGGGCTGGACTGCGGGCTCGTCGCCGAGACGTCGCCCTCGTGGTTCTTGGAGGACAACTCGTAGGTGTACCCGTCGCCGTTGTCCGGCAGCGGACCGAATATGGCGGAGCACTGGGAGGCGCTGCACTGGCCAGCGGTGACCGCCGCAGTGCCGGCGACGGCTCCGCCGTTCAGCTCCGTGACGGTGTAGACCAAGCACGCCTGGGCGTCGTCGCAGTTCGGATCCGGCGGCCACGTCACGGTGACGGTGGTGGTCGTCTGGTCGGTCGAGACCTTGCCGCTCGCCGAGGGCGCCGCCGGAGTGCTCGGCGGCCCATGGGCATAGACGGCGTTGGACCGGGAGGAGACGGGCCCGACCCCGTTGACGTTGTGGGCGACCACTGTGAACGTGTAGGGACCGACTGTGTTCTTCAGCCCGCGCCAGGTGTAAGTGAGCTGTGTCCCGGGGACGGTCTCGGACGCCGTACCGAGTGCCGGGGAGATGGAGATGATGTAGTGGTCGATGGTCTTGCCGCCGCTGAAGGGGGCGCTCCACTGCACGGTGGCGAAGGTGTTGGAACCGGCCGCGATCACGTTGGTCGGGGCGTCGGGGACGTAGCTCGGCTCGAACGGGCTGGACGTCACGGCTGGCCCCGGGCCCACCCGGTTGTGGGCGGCGATGGTGAAGGTGTAGGCGTTGCCGTTCTTGAGCCCGGAGGTCCATGTGTACGAGGTGCCCGGCGTCTGGACGCTGGTACCGCCGAGGCTCACGGTGTAGTAGTCGATCGGTGATCCGTTGTCCGCCGCCGGGTTCCAGCTCAGCTTGACCACGTCGTTGCCGGGGACGCCGACGATGTTGGTGGGCGGCCCCGGGTTGTCGAGGACCTGGAGGCTGATGACACCGTGGATGTACCGGTCGGTGCGGGACAGGCCCTGGTCGCTGACGACGATCGGGAACGTGACGATGCCGTTGATCCCCTTCGCCACCGTGATGCTGATCTGAGAGCCGGTGTGAGAGCTCTGGGCGCTGCCCCGGCTCGGGGCGCCGACGCTCACCACGACGATGTCGGGCTTGCTGAGCGGGCTGGAGACGTACTGGGTGACGTCGATGGAGGCGGGCGTGCCGGTCTGCACTCCGGGCAGGTTGACGGAGGCGATCGACGCCGGTCCCGCTTCGACGG
>DATGAX010000580.1:0-4092 GCA_035312965.1 Acidimicrobiales bacterium | reverse complement strand
CGCTCTGGCCGAAGCCTTCCAGGCCCTGGGCGTTCAGGCCGAGAGGTCTGGGTCTCCGAGCGACCACCCGCCCGACCTGATCATCGGCAACCCGGCCGGCCCAGTCGTCGAACTGGAGACCACGTACCGGGCCCACCCCTCCCCGACTGAGGTCTCCGCACTGCCCGATGTGACGCACGACCTGGCCGGGCATGTGCTCGTTGCCGAGCGGCTCAGTCCCGCGGCCCGAGACGTCCTCAACACCAAGGGGTGGGCATGGCTGGACCTCAGCGGCCACCTGCGGCTCGTCCGGTGGCCGGTGGTCATCGACGCCGACGTCCCGACCCGCGAGCCGGCAGTCGGACGCCGCCGCCCGGTGCTCGCGACCGACGTTGGGCTCGACGTCGCATGCGCGTTGCTGGCCCACCCCCTCGACCGGCAATCTGTACGCCGGGTGGTCGGCATCACCGCTCGATCGATCTCGTCGGTTCAGCGCACACTCACCGCACTCGACGACGCCGGCCTCCGCGACCGTCAGGGCTTGCCGGTCACCCCTGACCTGTTTTGGGAAGCGGCCGGCCACTGGCGCCCGCAGCGGATGCCGCTGCGTCGCCTTCCAAAGACGACCGACGAGCCCCAGGCGCTCCTCGAGATGCGGGTGGACGGGGGATTACCCGCAGCCGGGTTGGCCGGCTGGGCGATCGGAGGCGATGTCGCCGCCCGCGTCTGGGGCGCCGACATGGTGGCAACCCTGCAGTACCCGGTCGACTTCTACGTGCCATCCGAGAACGCGTTGCGGGCCGCGGTGAGCCTCTACGAAGAAGCGCCCTTCCACGATCGGGCTGCCGCGGTCGCCCTCCCGCCCGCTCGCTGGGCGTGCCGGCAACGCGTTCCCGCCAACAGCGGAAGCGGCACCCAGGGCTCCCGATGGCCGCTGGTGCACCCGCTGTTCGTCGCGCTCGACCTGGCACAGGACCCGGCACGAGGGCGGGAGATCCTCGCAACCTGGGAGCCCGAGGGCTATGGCGTCGCCTGGCGGGACTGATCCGATACCGCTCGTCGCCCTGGCAGGCGACGGTGGCACGACCCGCCTCATCCACGCCGTCGACGCCGTGGTCAGCCGCGGACTGGGCCCCTACGCACTCATCGGTGGCCTGGCCGTCATCGCCAACCTCAACCGGGTCCACCGGGCGACGGGCGACATCGACACGGTCGTCGACGACGATGAGGGCGCGGTCGCCCGGCTGGTCACCTCGCTCATCGAGGATGCACATGCGACACCGAAGAACTCAGGGGACGGGGTTGTCCTGGCTGACGGCACCAAGGTCGACATCATCCGTACTGGTGCCTGGGATCCCGACGCGCTCCCCGACGACGACGTGCAGCGAGTCTTCATCGTTGCCCACTGGTGGGCCGTACAGACCGCCGCGCCAGTCCGGCTCGTCGCGCTACAGGACGGGACTGTCACTGCCGAGACGGTCGTGAATCTGGCCCGACCCGCGCCGTTGGTGGCGGCCGAGCTGCAGTCCCGCCTGACCCGGAAGGGCCCCACGAAAGACAAAGAGCTCAGCGACGCCTACGACATCTACCGACTACTGGATGCGTGCAACCGGGGCGGCGAGATCAGCAACGAACTCGTCGCCGCCCCGGTCGACATAAGCGAGTTCTGCCTTCAACAACTGCAGGCGGTCTTCATCGACGGCTCTGACCGCTGGGCGCGCCGCATCAACGTGTCCTTCCAGGCCGCCGCGGTGAGCCCCGCAGACTTCGAGGTGGTCGGGGCGCTGGCGATCGACCGGATCCGCCGGCGCTGAAGGAGCGGGGCCGCCACATGGTCACCGCCGGATCGACGCAATCGTGGCGTCCAACCTCGCGTGGAGGAGACGCTCCGGAAGTGTGGCTCACCTGGCCAGATCCACTAAACGACCACAGCGAAGGGAGAAGGCAGCCGGCAGCTGGTGGATCCTCCGTCCGCGAGGGTGACACCCAGGTACCGGAGCCACTGTCGCCCAGATACCGGAACCGCGTCTCGAAAGTGTCACCAAGGAACCGGAGCCACGGTGTCAAGCATGAACCGGAGTCGCACACACCCGTCCCGATCCATCCCGTAGAAGATCGACCCATCAACAGAAGGGCCGGTGCTCGCGCACCGGCCCTGACCTGCGGAAGTGGTGGCGGGGGTAGGATTTGAACCTACGACTTTCGGGTTATGAGCCCCCAGAGTTCGGGTTTCGCCGGTCCGGCCTCATCCGCCTACGTCCGTGTTGGTGCAGGTCAGCAGCCGTGTCCGGGTCCGTTCGTCCCGCGTCGTCCGAGCCGGTCCGTCGTGGTTCGTTTGACAATTTGTTTGACACGAACGCGGCCTCGGGAACCTCGACCACCGAGGCGACGGCAAGAAGGACGGTCACGGGAAGGTTCCAGACTCAGAATGTCCGGCCGAAGAGCAACAGGGCGACGGGGAAGGCCACAGACCTCTGGTCGTCGGGGCTTGTGCGACCGCCATGGCCCACCCCTCCTCTCGGCTGAGAGCGTCAATGCGCACGACCCCCGGTCGGACCTACAGGTAGCCGCGGCCGTCGGTCGGCCACTCAAGCTCGGCGGGAAGGAGCCGGCGGCCTGTGACGGCGGTAGGGACGATGCGCACCCAGGTGCGCTTGTCGCCCCCGGCCCACGACGCCAACTCGACGTGGTCGGTCTCCCAGTGGCTGGCCTCGTAGGCAACGCCGTGGACGAGCACGGTCCACCCGCTGTGGTGGTACAGGTCGATGCTGTCCACCTGGAAGCTGACCGGCGCCTGCCGCAGCAGTCGCACCTTCAGGCCCGGGCTCGACCGGAAGACGATCGCCTTCTTGTCGAGGAAGTAGTTCACCGGCACCACCAGCGGCGGGCCCTCCGGGGGGGCCACAGCCAGGCGGCCCACCGGCTGGGTGGCGAGGAGCCGGAAGCACTCCTCCTCAGAGATCTCCATCAGCGTTCCGCCCCCAGGGGTGGGGGGTGTTGCGGTGTCCTGGCTCATGTCCTTCCTCCTCCACTACGGAGCTCGTGTCCTCGAATGTGCCGGAGGCGCCCGGGAGTTTTCTCGGGCGCCTCCGGATTTCCCCCGGTCGCAACCGGGTGATCGTCTGGCCTCAGGCCGCCATTCGGGCCGGAACCAGCTGGGGAGTCACCGCCGCTCCCGCCTCCGGGCGGGCGAACCCGTAGACCAGGGCGGCCAGCACCACCATGGCCCCGGCGAAGGCGGCGATGGCGACCCAGAAGGCGATGCGGCCCACCACGGACCACCCCCATGCGTACAGCAGCAGGCCTCGCAGGGTCTCACCCTTGAAGAGGGTGTTGGCTTGTGCGGCCAGCTTGGGGTCGGCCGGGTTGGCCAGGGCGGCGGTGCTCACCTCGGAATAGGTCTTGCCGGCGGCCGCTGACTTCAGGTGAGCGGCGATGAACTGGTTGGCGTAGGCCTTGGCCTTGGGCCCGTTGTCCACGGCCTGGCCCGCGTAGCGCTGCAGGCCGGGGAACTCCTTGGGATCGAGCCCCGCAGAGCCCTTGGCCGGGAAGGAGACCTTCTGGGCCGCCAGCTGGCTGTGGACCATGCTGGTGGCGAAGCTCGACCCCCACATCAGCAGGCCGCCACCGATGGCGACGATGAGGAACAGGATCAGTTCGACCGCTGCCCTTCGGGTGTGCATCTTGGTACGCATCTGCTTCCTCCTCGGTGATCACTGTCCATCTTGGGCCGACGGCCGCCCGTTGGGCAGGGCCGTTGGTCCCACTGGAACCGGGACCAAGGGCCGGGCAGCGCGGCACAGATCGACCAGACGGCAGCCGGGACAGGTGGCCGACGGGAGCTCGTAGATAGCGCCCAGGGAGAAGTGCCAGCAGGCGAAGCAGCCGGTGCAGGCGAAGTTGGTCATCTCTCCGTCGGAGACCACGGCCAGGGCGTCGTTGCCACACGCCGGGCACGCCTCGAGGGGCAGAGCGCCGTGGCGGTCGCCGTTCGTCGGCAGCGCGTGGGTGAGGAGCCGGCCCGACACCAGCCGTGCTTCGATGCGCACGAACACGTCACCCCGGTCCGGTGCCCAGGAGGCCAACGGAAGGGCACGCGCCTGGGCCCGCTCG
>DATGAX010000579.1:0-2270 GCA_035312965.1 Acidimicrobiales bacterium | reverse complement strand
CGGACGTCACTGTCGTTCCCCGTGACCGAGACTTCGGTGGCATTCTGACATCGAGGCAAGGAGGGGCCACTTGGTTACCGGATTACCGAATAACTGCCGGCACTACCGAAATTCGCCGTGTAGACTTGCACTCGCGTACGCAGCCTTGCACATGGTCGAAAGGAAGGTATGATTCCCAACAGACAACTGGTTTGGCACTTGCGGCCTACGCACCGGTTGGGAACAGGGCGCATGACACGCTAGGGGTCACAGGTTCAAGTCCTGTAGCGCCCACTCGAACTAAGGGCCGTAGTCCAAAAGGATTACGGCCCTTTTGTTGTTTGCTGCACTTTCCGCGAACTTCTCACACTCAGGCGGCCAGCAGTAACAGCCGTTCGGTGATTGCTTTCAATTGGGCCGTCTGGTTCGGGCCGGACGCAGCGGCTTGAATTTCCGCGCGCAACATCGAACGCAGCAGGGCCTTCCGCCGGTCGGCGTGCGATGGCCGGCGCCACTCGGCATCCCACGGGGAGGCGCTCCGGTCGATCAGTTCCGCCTCGGGGCGGTCCCAGGCCCACAGCTCGACCAGGGTGTGTGCCCACAGGCTCAGGTGGTACGCCCCGACGTTGGCATGCACGTTCCGGAGCTGCTGCTGCCCGGCCCCCCAGATTTCTTTGACGTCATGGAACACCTGTTCAATCCCCGCGCGATCCGCCACCAGCCCCAGGATGTCCGCGGCCGTCGCGTCCGGGTCGGTACAGAAGTAGGCCACCCAGCCGTCGGCGTTCTTGACCAGCACCACCCGGATCACCCCGCCGGCCGGCGGCCAGGTGGCCAGGAACGTCTTGTACGTGACCGCTTCGTACCGGTTGTAGATGTCGACCTCCGCGGTCACCCACCCGCCTTTGGCCGCCGCCCGCTTGGCCAGGCCGATCCGGCGGTCCCCGTACACCGGTTTGCGGCCCCGCTTGCCCGGCCGTGGCTTGGCGTCGGGCAGACTCCACAGGGCCGCGTCGAGCCGCAGGCGGCTCACCACGGTCGCCCCGGCGGCCTTGGCCGCCCGCAGCACCACCCGCTTGGCATACGCCCCGTCCATTACCAGCCAGAGCGCTTTCTTCGTCGTTCCCACCCACACGGCCAGCCAGCCGATCAACTCGGCGGCCAGTTCCAGCTTGGTCCGGAATGGCCAGCGGTACTCCGGCGGGATCGTGTCGATGTCCTTCCGGCGGACGTACAGGGCGGCCCGGATTGGTAGGCCGATCGCTCCCCACGAAGGGTGTCGGACGACGCGGGCCAGGGTGACCCACACGTGCCCGTACACCCAGGTTTGCGCGGCCGGTCCGGGCGTCGGGTTGCGATGCACCCCGGCCCCCTCGACGCACGGCCCGTAGCGCCTGGTCACCGTGTCGTCCAGGGCGAACACGGCCCGACCCGTCGATTCGCCCGCGACCCGCTCGACGGCCCGCACCAGGACCGTGCTCAGCGACCCGACCCGGCGGCCGACCGACCCGAGCAGGTCGTAGGCCCGGCGGAAGTCGGTCCCGATCCCGGCCGCCCGGAACCAGGCCGCCGCGGTCCGCCGCCGCTCCCGGCACAGGAGCAGGCCGAAGAAGACCGTCCAGAACCGGTCGCGGGTCCGGCGGTCCAGGAGGGCGGCCAGGTGGCCGACCAGGGCGGCCACGGAGGCGGGCATCGCCCATAATGGCATGGCCGGTCCTCCGGCGCGATGGCGTGTGGTAACACCATCTTGTCCGGCGGGACCGGCGCCTTTCCACTCCGGGTCAGGCGGCCGTTACTTCAACAAGTTCCCGGAAAGTGCAGTCCGGAAGGCCAGCGGTCAGAATAGGGCGGTTGACGCCCGCGAGAGGAGTGAGGCATGGTGACGATCACGTTCCCGGACCGGGAGACGGAGAAGCGGGCCCTGGGCTTCCTGCTCGGCAGGTTCAGCGGGCGGGTGTTGAAGTCCGGCGAACACCTGGTCCCGGAGGCGGCCCTGGAGGCGCTGGCGGACCAGAACATCCCGTTTGAGGTGAAGGGGAAGGCCGTGTAGGTCGTCGGATTCGGAACGTCAGGTCTGACTGGCAACCTTCTCCGCGAGCTTCTTGGCGAGTGCCGGGTCCGGCCGTTCGCCATTCGCCTCGCCAACCGGCTTGACCGTGTCGAGCGCGAGGCTCAGTAGGATGCTGGCCACTTGGCCCGGCGACGGCGACGCGTTCGGCGCGCTGAGTTCGGAGGCAAGCGCTTCCAAACGGGCCCAATCCTGATCGCTGACCGGAATCTTCACTCGCTGA
>DATGAX010000578.1:0-6091 GCA_035312965.1 Acidimicrobiales bacterium | reverse complement strand
GATGGCTACGAGGGCCGAGCGCAGGTCATGGTCGCGGTCCCGCCGGCGGGCGCGGTGGAGCTGCCAGCGCGTCTCGTTGGTGCGGGCGGAGAGCTCGGAGTCGAAGAGGCGGGCGCGCTGCTCGACGAAGGCGCGCTCGAGCTCGAGGCTGGCGCCCAGGACGGCCACCAGGAGACCCGACAGGCGCAGAAGGGCGCTGCCCAAGATCCAGATGTGCCCGGGCCGATCTGCGACTGCGAGTCCGCCGTAGGAGACGGAGAGCGCGACCAGCATCAGTCCCGTCCACGTGAGCAGGGGCCGGCCCTGCCAAAGGCCCCGGGCGCCGCAGGCGGTGCCGGCCAGCAGCCAGGCGCCGGCCAGGATCAGCGATGCCGCGACGGGCGCGCCATGCCCGACCGCGCTCTGCTCCGGAGTCGGGATCGCGGGCAGCAGGCCGTGCACGGTGTGGAGCACGACCGTGCCCACGCCGGCGACGGTCAAGGCGGCGGTCACGACCCACCCCGGTCTCCGCCGGGACTCGCTCTGCGACGGCGCCACATCCAGGGCGACCAGGGCGAGGAGGGTGAGCGTCGTCAACAGGCCCGCGGCCTGCGCGGCCCGGGCCCAAGAGGCGGTAGCCGACGCCGTTCCTATCAGGGGGAGCGCAAGTTCGGGGATGGCTACGCAGGACACGCCGAAGACGAGGGTGGCCACGCCGGCGCCCAACACGCCGGCGTCGCCCGCGAGCCCCCATCGCACCAGGCACAGTACGAAGAACGTCGCCGCCACCGTTGTCGCCGCGGCGGTGAGCAGCTGGGTCGATGTCACCGCGTGGTCGCCGGCCAGGGTCACGTGGGCCAGGGCGAGCCCGCTCAGACCGGCGGTGACGGCCAGCAGCGAGGCGGCGGCGATGGGGTAGGCCACACCCAGCCCGGTGGAGGACCAACGGTGACCGGGATCGGGGTCACGGTGCCTTCCCCGCCCGCGGCGGGGCGGGGCTGGCGCCGCGGCGATGGGCGCGGCGGACTCGGGCGCCGCGATCAGGACGTCCGATTCGGTCCGCATGCTCCCCTCACGCCCCTTGACGACACGGCGAAAGGCACCGACGTGCTAGATCGGCTTTCCCCCACGGCAATTGAGCGAGGGGACAATCGGTCCATGTCGAGGCCAAGGGTACCGAACCAGCCCGTTTCCGTCGTCCTGCTGCACGGGCAGCCGGGGACCGCCGCGGTCTGGGCTCGGGTCCGGGCCCTGCTTCCACCCGACCTCCTCGTGGTCGCCCCCGATCGCCCCGGCTATGGCAGCAATCCCGCCCCCGCGATGGGCCTGGCCGACAACGCCGACCAGGTGGCGGCCGCGCTGCGTTCGACCGGTGGCGCCAACATCGTCGTGGGCCACAGCTGGGCGGGCGGGGTGGCCCTGGCCCTGGCCCGACGCCACGCTGAGCTGGTGGGGGGTCTGGTGCTGGTCTCCTCGCTGGGACCGGGGGCCATCCTCCTGGTCGACCGCATCCTGGCCGCGCCGGTGGTGGGTCCGGCCCTGGTGGCGTCCGCCTTCCGGCTCGGCGCGCCACTGGCCCGTCGCCGCCTCCGGAGCATGACGACCGACGAGCGTGAGGTGGCGCAGATCCTGCAGGCCAATCCGCGCGGCCGCGTATGGCGCAGCTTCCTGGTCGAGCAGAGGGCCATGCTGGCCGAGCTGCCCGGCCTCGTCGCCGGCCTGCCCGGTATCGACGCGCCGGCAATGGTGCTGGCCGGTGAACGTGACCACCTGGTCCCGTTGGACACGGCGCGAGCCCTGGCCTCGGGCATACCCTCGGCCCAGCTCCGGATCCTGGCCGGTGTCGGCCACGACCTGCCTCTGGAGGCTCCCGAAGCCGTGGCCTCGGCCATCGTCGAGCTCGTCAGCCAGGTGAGGACCGTCGGTGAGGACGGCGCGGGGCCGGCTAGCGCTCCTTAGCGAGGTTCGTCGTCGTCCTCGTCGGGGACCTCGACGGCCTGTTCCAGCACGTCGGCTTCGGGCGCCTCGATCGGGACCACGCCGTCGGCGAGGGGGGGGCCGGGCTCCGCCTCAGGCGTAACCGGCTCGGCCTGCTCTTCGGCATCCGCCTCGGGCACGAAGTCCTCGCCCACGCGTCTGTCCTAGCACGTGGCGGCGTCGGCGCGGATGAGACGCCGGGTGGGGCGACCCGGCGAGCGGCGCCCGGGGCGGGGCTCGGCTATACGCACTCGGCGCAGGTGCCGAGCAGGTCCAGGCGGTGACCCTCGGGCTTGAACCCGCTCCCGGCGCTGACGGCCTCGATCACCCTGGCCAGGTTGCGCTCGACGCCCGAGGGCATGGTGAAGTCCTCCACCGCCCCGCAGGTGACACAGACCATGTGGTGGTGATGGCCGGTCAGGTCCTCGGCCAGCTCGTATCTGGAGAACTCGTCGTGGCCCTGGACCCTGCGCACGACGCCGGCCTGTTCGAGGACGGCGAGGTTGCGGTAGGCGGTGCTCTGGGCCGGCACCCGGCCGCCGGCCACGATCTCGCCGATGGTCACCGGCCGCCCGGCTTCGGCCAGCACCTCGACCAGGGCCCGGCGTCCGGTGGTGTACCGCTGATCGATGCGGCGCAGGCGTCCGGTGACGGTGGCATGGAGGTCCTCCACGTCACGGATGATAACCGCCTGGACTTGAAATGAGAACCATCCTCATTCTATGTTTGGGCGCATGGGGTCTCCTCACAGGGGAAGCGGCCCGTGGTGGCGGGCGCCTGCACCGGTCGCTCTCGCCGCGGCGCTGCTGCTGGCCTCGTGCGCCTCGAGCTCCGGCCAGCGGGCGGCGGGAGGGCCCTCTACCGCCGCGGGCACGTCCGTCGGCGGGGGTGCGGCCGGATTGAAGGTCCTCAACGTTGTGGCGGGTGAGAACTTCTGGGGGAGCATCGCCTCCCAGCTGGGCGGCGTGCACGTCCGGGTCACGAGCGTCGTCACCGACCCCAACACCGATCCCCACGAGTACGAGACCAATACGGCCGATGCCCGGGCTTTCGCCGAGGCCAACTACGTCGTGCTCAACGGAGCCGGCTATGACAGCTGGGGCGACAAGCTCCTCTCGGCCAACCGCGCGTCGCACCGCAAGGTGCTCAAGGTGGCCGATCTCCTGGGCAAGCACGCGGGCGACAACCCCCACTTCTGGTACGCGCCGGACTTCGTGACGAAGGTGGCCGACGGCATCTCCGCCGATCTAGCCGGTCTCGATCCGGCCGACGCGGCCTACTTCAGACAGCAGCGGGCCGCCGTCGACACCGCGCTGGGTCCGTACCGGGACCGCATCGCCGCCATACGGGGCCGGTTCTCGGGCGTCAAGGTCGGCGCCACCGAGACCATCTTCGTGTACATGGCCCAGGCCTTGGGACTGGACCTGACATCCCCACCTGAATTCATGAAGGCCATGGCGGAAGGCAACGATCCGCCCGCACCTTCGGTCGCCCGGTTCCAGGACCAGGTGGCCCGACGTCAGATCGCGGTCCTCGTCCTGAACGTGCAGGCGACGAGCGCGGTCACCACCAACCTCAAGAGCCAGGCGACGGCTCGTGGCATCCCGGTGGTGGGCATCTCGGAGACGGCCCAGCCCGCCGGCGCCAGCTTCCAGAGCTGGCAGGTGGCCCAGCTGACCGCCCTCCAAGACGCCCTGGCCCGGGCGAGCAGCGCCGGCGCCGCAGGCCCATAGGGTGACAAGCGTGGGCGGTTCGTCGGGCATCCTGGCACCGGCCAGCCCGGGATCGCCGCCCGTGCACGCCGTCGAGCCGGCCGTCGTCGCCCGCGACCTGGCCGCCGGCTACGGCACCGAGACGGTATGGGCCGGGGCCACCTTCGAGATCGGCGCCGGCGAGATGGTGGGGGTGCTCGGACCCAACGGCGCGGGCAAGTCGACGCTCCTGCGCCTGCTGCTGGGCCTGCTTCGCCCCCAACGAGGCACGGTGCAGGTGCTGGGGCGACCGCCCATGAGGGGCAACCCCGACATCGGCTATGTGCCCCAACGCCGTCCGACCACCGACGAGACGTCGATCCGGGGGGTCGACCTCGTGCGCCTCGGCCTCGACGGCCACCGGTGGGGTACCCCCCTGCCCGGCCGGCGCCAGAGGGCGGCCGGGCGACGGGTGGCCGATGCGGTGGCCGCGGTAGCGGCCCAGCCCTACGCCGGGCGCCCGGTGGGCCAGCTCTCGGGCGGGGAGCTCCAGCGCCTCCTGCTGGCCCAGGCGCTGGTGGGCGAACCCACGCTCCTGCTCCTCGACGAACCTCTGGCCAGCCTCGACCTGCGCCACCAGGCGGGCATGGCCGCCCTCGTCTCCGACCTGGCGCGGGAATTGGGGCTGACCGTCCTGCTCATCGCCCACGACGTGAACCCTCTCCTCCCCGTGATCGACAGGGTCCTTTACATCGGGAGGGGCGGCGTCGCCATCGGAACGCCGGGAGAGGTCATCACCCCCGAGGTTCTGTCCCGGCTGTACGAGGCCCCCGTCGAGGTTCTGGAAGACAGCCGCGGACGCCTGTTCGTCGTCGGCCTGGAGGACGAGGTGAGCCACCCCCATGGCTACTGACGGACTCCGTGCCGCGCTGCTGCTGGCCCAGGCCGGCGCGCCGGCCCGCCGGACGTCGCCCCGAGCGAGCTGGGACGTGGTCGCCGACGTCCGCCAGCTCCTGCACTACCCCTTCATGCGCCACGCCTTCGCGGCGGGGACGATCGTGGCCGTGGTCGCCGGCGTCGTCGGCTACTTCGTCGTGCTCCGCCGGTCCTCCTTCGCGGCCCACGCCCTCTCGCATGTGGGCTTCGCCGGGGCAACCGGGGCGGTGGTCGTCGGGGTCAACCCCGTCGCCGGCCTGCTCGTGTTCAGCTCGGTGGCCGCGGGGATCATGGGCGCCCTCGGGCAGCGGGTGAAGGGTCGGGACGTGACCATCGGCATCGTCCTGGCGTGGACGCTCGGCCTGGGGGTGCTGTTCCTGTCGCTCTACACGGGCTACGCCACCGAGGCCTACGCCCTGCTGTTCGGCGAGATCCTGGGCATAAGCCAGCGCGACGTGGCCGTGACCGCCATCGCCGGGGCGGCCACGTTGGTGGCGGTGGCCGCCGTCTACAGGCCCTTGCTGTTCGCATCGGTCGACGAGGACGTGGCTGCGGCCAGGGGTGTGCCCGTGCGCGCCCTGTCCGCCGGCTTCATGGTCATGCTCGCCGTCGCCGTCTCGGTGGCGGTCCAGGTCGTGGGCGTGCTCCTCATCTTCTCGCTGCTGGTGACCCCGGGCGCCATCGTCGAGCGCCTCGCCCTCCGCCCGGGGCGGGCCATGGCCGTCTCGGTGGCTCTGGCCCTGGCCTTCACGTGGGCCGGGCTGTCGGTGGCCTACTTCAGCCCGTACCCCGTGAGCTTCTTCATCACCACCTTCGCCTTCGCCGCATACCTGTCGGCCCGCCTGCCCGCCGCGGTGACGGCGGTGGCACCGGCGGTCAGAGGACCACGAAGAGGTTGGCGAGCACGTGGGTGACGGCGGGCACCCGCCACGAGCCCGTGGCCCATCGCTGCCATCCGAGAATGAGGCCGGCGGCCACGTCGATGGGAAGCACCCAGGCCCCGTAGGTCGTGAGGTGCACGAGCGCGAACAGCAGGGCTGAGCCCGCGGTCGCCCAGGCCGCGCCTCCCGAGCCCAGGATCCCGTAGCAGAGGCGGCGGAAGAAGGCCTCCTCGGCCACCGCGGCCAGGCTGTTGAGGACGAACAGGTGCAGGGTCAGCGTGCCCGGGGAGTGGCCCCCGCCGATCAGCCTCCCCGCGCCGAAGGCGCCTACGCCGACGAGCAGGGCCAGGCCGACGGTGGCGGCCGGCCGGTACTCGCCCCCTGGGCGCTGATCCCGCCCGGGAGCGGGCCACCAGGCCCCTACCGCGCCCACCAGGGCGAACACGGCGACGAGCACGGCCACCGGCGCCGAGGTGGCGCGGAGCAGCGGCGGACGGAGGACGAGGAGCACACAGCCGCCGATCAGGGCGACGACGGCGGCGGGCAGGCGGGCGACGCTCGGAGCGGGCGCGAGGGCGGCGTCGGCGGACGACATTGCCGGAATGCTCTATACGGCGCGGGCGCCCG
>DATGAX010000577.1:0-3412 GCA_035312965.1 Acidimicrobiales bacterium | reverse complement strand
TGTACGGGACGCCCACCCCGGACGAAACGGACCGGGACCTTCTCCTGGAGATCGAGGTGGACGGGGCGCAACAGGTCAAGCGACTGCTGCCCGACGCCGTCCTCATCTTCGTCGTCGCCCCTTCGGCTGAGGCCCAGGAGGAGCGCCTCCGGGGCCGGGGCGACGCCGAGGATGCGGTTCAGCGGCGGCTCGAGGTGGGGCGGCAGGAGACGGAGGTCGGATCCCGCCTGGCCGACCACATCGTGGTGAACGACGACGTCGACCGGGCCGCCCGGGAGGTCGCTGGTATAATCGAGGCCCGCCGCCCCCGCCGACCAGGCGCACCCGAACGTCCGGAGACCCCCCGATGACCGAACGCCACGCCTCCATGATGGACCCACCCGTCGAGGCTCTCCTCGAGCGGGTGGACTCCAAGTTCACCCTGGTGAGCCTGGCCGCCATGCGGGGCCGCCAGATCAACTCCTACTTCAACCAGCTCGGCGAGGGCCTCGGCTCCATAGTCCCGCCCCAGGTGACATCCATTTCCCGCAAGCCCCTCTCCATCTCTCTGGAGGAGATCGCGGCCGGGAAGATCACCTACACCCGGCCCGACCCCGAGGCGGAGGACGGCGCCGAGGAGGCCGAGCCGGACCAGGCCGGCTAGGAGCCGGCCGTAACCGAGTCGGCCCGGCCCTCCGGGAACCTCTCCGGCCGTCGCATCATCCTCGGCGTAAGCGGCGGCATCGCCGCGTACAAGGCCATCGAGGTGTGCCGCCGTCTGGTCGACGCCGGGGCCTGGGTGGTGCCGGTCATGACGGCCGGAGCCACCCGGTTCGTCGGTGAGACTACGTTCTCGGCGCTGGCCTCCGAGCCGGTGCAGCGCTCCCTCTTCGACGGGCCGAATCCGATTCCCCACACCCGGCTGGGGCAGTCCGCCGACCTGGTGATCGTGGCGCCGGCGACGGCCCGCGTGATCGGCGCCTACGCGGCCGGCATCTCCTCGGATCTGCTCACCGCCACCCTGCTGGCCACCCGGGCCCCCGTCGTCGTGTGCCCGGCCATGCACACGGAGATGTGGGAGCACCCTGCCGTAGCGGACAACATCGCCACCCTGCGCCGGCGTGGCGTGCACGTCGTCGAACCGGCCTCGGGCCGCCTGGCCGGCGGTGACGTGGGCGCCGGTCGCCTGGCCGACCCGGCCGACATCGTGGCGGCGGCGGCCGCCGTGCTGGCCGGCCGCCGCGACCTGGCGGGCGTGAGCGCGGTGGTGAGCGCGGGCGGGACCCGCGAGCCCATCGACCCGGTCCGTTTCATCGGCAACCGGTCCTCGGGCAAGCAGGGTTACGCCGTCGCCGCCGAGCTGGCCCGGCGCGGGGCCGAGGTCACGTTGGTGTCGACGGTCGACCTCGCCCCGCCCCCCGGCGTCGCAGTGGTCCGGGTGGAGACGGCGGGTGAGATGGAGGCGGCCGTCCGGGACGTGGCCGCGACGTGCGACGTGGTCGTCATGGCCGCCGCGGTGGCCGACTTCCGCCCGAAGGCGGTGGCTCCGGCCAAGATCAAGAAGACGGAGGGGCCGCCGGAGGTGGTGCTCGAGCCCACCCCCGACATACTGGCCGGGCTGGGGCGGGGCCGCCGCCCGGGCCAGGTGATCGTCGGCTTCGCGGCCGAGACCGTCTCGCCCGAGGGGGCCGACCTCAAGGAGTACGCCCTGGGGAAGCTGAAGTCCAAGGGGGCGGACCTCATCGTGGCCAACGACGTGGCCGCTCCCGGCGTCGGCTTCGCCCACGACACCAACGCCGTGCTGATCGTAGGGCGGGACGGCACGGATACCACCGTTCCCCTCGCCACCAAGGAAGTGGTGGCCGCCGCCGTCGTCGACGCGGTGGCCTCCTTGATCGAACGAACCCAGGAAAGACAGGAACCATGAAGCGCTGGACCTTTACGTCGGAGTCGGTCACCGAGGGCCACCCGGACAAGATGGCCGATCAGATCTCCGACACCGTGCTGGACGCCATCCTCACCGACGATCCGACGGCGCGGGTGGCCTGCGAGACCCTCCTCACCACCGGACTGGTGGTGGTGGCGGGCGAGATCACCACCACGGCCTACGTCGAGATCCCGACCCTCGTCCGCGACGTGGTCACCGAGATCGGCTACACGTCCTCGGAGATGGGCTTCGACGGGCGGACGTGCGGGGTCACTGTCTCCATCGGCCAGCAGTCGCCCGACATCGCCCAGGGCGTCGACACGGCCATGGAGGTCCGGGCCGGGGTGAGCGGCGAGGACATCCTCAACGCTCAGGGCGCCGGAGACCAGGGGATGATGTTCGGCTACGCGTGCGACGAGACCGACGACCTCATGCCGATGCCGATCTGGCTGGCCCACCGTCTGGCGCAGCGGCTGTCGCAGGTGCGCAAGGCCGGGGTGCTCCCGTACCTGCGTCCGGACGGCAAGACGCAGGTCACGTTCCAGTACGAGGACGGGGTGCCGGTCAAGCTGGAGACGGTGCTGATCTCCACCCAGCACAAGCCGGGCATCGACCTCGAGACCCTCCTGCTTCCCGACTTGCGCGACCACGTGATCGCCCCCCTGGTCCCGCCCGCCTTCGCCGAGGACGGGTACCGGATCCTGGCCAACCCGACCGGCAAGTTCGAGCTGGGCGGCCCGCACGCCGACGCCGGCCTGACGGGGCGCAAGATCATCGTCGACACGTACGGTGGGGCGGCCCGCCACGGCGGTGGGGCGTTCTCCGGCAAGGACCCGTCCAAGGTGGACCGTTCGGCCGCCTACGCGGCGCGCTGGGTGGCCAAGCACGTGGTGGCGTCCGGGGCGGCCAAGCGGTGCGAGATCCAGGTGGCCTACGCCATCGGGGTGGCCCGCCCCGTCTCCCTCCTCGTGGAGACGTTCGGGACCGAGCAGGTCGACCCGGCCCGCATCGTGGACGCGGTGGACGGCGTCTTCGACCTGCGCCCGGCCGCCATCATCCGCGACCTCGACCTGCGCAAGCCGATCTACAAGCGCACGGCCGCCTACGGCCACTTCGGCCGCTCCGAGAAGGAGTTCTCCTGGGAGCGGACGACGAAGCTCGACGACGTCAAGCACGCCCTCGGCTTGTAACCCTGCGCGTCGTCAAGGTCCTCCCCGACGTCCCCGCCATCGACCGGGTCTTCGACTACTCCGTCCCGCCCGAGCTGGGCGAGCTCCCCGTCGGGACGATGGTCCGGATCCCACTGCACGGCCGGCGGGTCGGCGGCTGGGTCGTGGGCACGGCGAACGAGCCCGGCACCGATCGTCCTCTCCAGCCCGTCGCCAAAGTGCGCGGCTTCGGCCCGCCCCCCGAGCTCGTCGACCTGACGTCGTGGGCGGCCTGGCGCTGGGCCGGGCCCCGGGTGCCGTTTCTGCGCACCGCATCGCCGGCCAACGCCGTCCGTCG
>DATGAX010000576.1:0-8182 GCA_035312965.1 Acidimicrobiales bacterium | reverse complement strand
TGTACGTGGCGATCGCGGTGGGCATCGTCGCCCTCACCGTGTCGCAGAGCGCCTACCAGGCCGGGCCCCTCGCCTACTCGATGCCGTTCATCGGGGTGCTCGAGCCCCTGGTGGCCGTGGTGATCGGGGACATCGTGCTCGGTGAGGCGGTCACCCTGAGCCGCACCGAGTTCATGCTCGAGCTGGCCGCGGCCGGGGTGGCCTGCCTGGGCATCGTGCTGTTGACCACCTCCCAGACGGTGCTCAGCATCTACGAGGAGACGCCCAGACCGACGGCCGGCGCCTCGGTGCCCTTGCCCCCCTGACCCGACCGTTCCCCCCGGGGTTTATGTCCTAGATTGACCAATTGGTGAGGCGCGCTCTGCGAGCTGTTCTCGCTCTCCCTCTGGCGGTCCTCCCGGTGCTCGCACCGGCCGGGTCAGCTGCCGCCCAGCCGTCCACCTGGAACTTCCAGCAGGCCGACGTCCCGGCCGCCCAGCCCATGGGCGACTACGGCAGGGGCGTCCTCGTCGCCGTGGTCGACTCGTGGGTGGACGTGGCCCAGCCGCAATTCGGCGGCCGGGTGGTCGACGAGGCGGACTGCCTCAGCGGCACGTGCCGGGACCGGGCCTACGCCCCCGACAGCTGCGTGCACGGCACCCACGTGGCCGGCACCATCGCCTCGGCCGACTACGGCGTGGCCCCCGCCGCCGACATCCTCGCCGTGCAGGCGCTGAGCGGCGCGGCCGGCCGGCCCGACCCGAGCGCCAACTGCACAGGGAGTCCCGACGCGGTCGCCGCCGGCATCCGTTTCGCCGTGGCCAAGGGAGCGAGGGTGGTCAACCTGTCGCTCGGTGACGCCGTGCCCGGTCTGTTCCAGAGCTCCGCCATCTCCGACGCGGTGGCGGCCGCCGCCGCCCGCGGTGTGGTGGTCGTCTTCGCCGCCGGCAACCAGGGTGTCCCCATGACCGACTCGTACGGCAATGACGCCCTGATCGTGGCCGCCACCGGGCCGTCCGGGCAACTCGCCGCGTACTCCAACTTCGACACCCCGGTCACGGGCGCGGTCAACGTCGCCGCCCCCGGCGGCGACGTCGGCACCGCGCCGAAGTGCACCACGGCCAACTGCATCCTCTCCACCTTCCCCGACCGCCAGATCGGCTTGATGCAGGGCACCTCGATGGCCGCCCCTCACGTGTCCGGTGTGGCCGCGCTCCTGCTGGCCCAGAACCCCTCCCGGGGACGGGCCAACGTGGTGGCCGAGATCGAGAACACGGCCAGACCCCTGGGCGGGGCCGGCTCCGGGCTGATCGACGCGGCCAAGGCTCTCTCGGTGGAGGCGGCCGCCCATCCCCCGTCCGGCACGCCCCCTCCGCCGGGTTCGACGGCCCCCGCCCCCGGTCCCACCCCCACGGCGGGCCCGCCGGCGCCGACGGGGGCGACAGGAGGGGCGTCGACGGCCCCGGCGCCCTATTCGGGCGTACCGGTGACCGGCGGGGCGCGGGTCGGCGCGGCGTCCGGCTCGGCGCCCTCCATAGCCGGCGTGCCCGGCCGGGCCCACCCGGCGAAGCCCGGTGGGGTGGCCGCCGCGACCCGACCGGCCAACGGCGGGCCGGCGACTGCGCCGGCTTCAGCCGGAACCGGTCTCGGCCGGGTGGTCGGCAATTGGGCCGGTCGCCACAAGGTGGTGCTGGTGCTCGCCTGCGTCCTCCTGGCCGCCGACATCCTGGCCCTGCTGTGGACGCGGGAGAGCAGGCGGCTGTTCTCCGGCCGCTGACCGCTGGTAACGGTTGGCCGGGCGGGCGGCGCCGTTGGCGCCGCCCGCCCCACCCCGACCGTCAGGACGCGGAGACGTCCTCGCCGCTGTCCCCGAAGGAGTCACCGAAGCTGGCGTCGTCGAAGTTGAGCCCGCTGCCGGTGTCGTATCCGCCGAAGGCGGCGCCGTCTCCTTCGCCGTCACCCGAACCGATCGAGGCCAGCCAGGCGGCCAGGTCCTCGGTCCCCGCTTCGTCGTCACCGGAGCTCCAGAACGTCATTCGCTCGGCCTCTGGTGCCTCGAGGGTGATGTCCCGGTAGCGGCCCATGCCGGTCCCGGCCGGGATCAGCTTGCCGATGATGATGTTCTCCTTGAGGCCGAACAGGTGGTCCGACTTGCCCTCGATGGCCGCCTCGGTGAGCACCCGGGTGGTCTCCTGGAAGGACGCCGCCGACAGCCAGCTGTCCGTGGCCAGCGACGCCTTGGTGATGCCCATGAGCTCGGGGCGACCCTCGGCCGGGCGCTTGCCCTCCGTCACCAGCAGCCGGTTGACCTCGGCGTAGGTCCGGGAGTCGACCCGCTCGCCGGGGAGGAACGGGCTCTCGCCCTGGTCGGCGACCAGGACCCGGCGCAGCATCTGGCGCACGATGAGCTCGATGTGCTTGTCATGGATGGACACGCCCTGGTCGCGGTACACCTGCTGCACCTCGCTCACGAGGTACTGCTGGGTCTCGCGGATGCCCTTGATCTCCAGCAGCTGCTTGGGATCCTTGGGCCCGTCGACGATGGGGTCACCGGCGGTGATCTCGGCCCCGTCCACGATGCCGTCGGCCAGCTTGGACCGGACGCTCACGTTGTAGACGTCCTCGGTCCCGTCGTCGGAGGCGATCACGATGCGCCGGCCGGTGTCCTCTTCCTCGATGCGGACCACGCCCGAGATGCGAGCCAGGATGGCGGCGCCCTTCGGGGTGCGGGCCTCGAAGAGCTCGACCACGCGGGGCAGGCCGTGGGTGATGTCCTCACCCGCGATGCCGCCCTGGTGGAAGGTCCGCATGGTCAGCTGGGTTCCCGGCTCACCGATGGACTGGGCCGCGATGACGCCCACCGCCTCGCCCAGCTCGATCTCGCGGTTGCTGGCCAGGGACCGGCCGTAGCAGAGCCCGCACACGCCGTGCTCGGCCTCGCAGGTGAGGACCGACCGGGTGTTGATCCGGTCGACGCCGGGGTCGTCGCGGAGGATATCCATGGTCTGCGGCGAGATCATGGTCCCGGCCTCGATGACCGAGCCGTCGGACAGAGTGACGTCGCGGGAGAGCACCCGACCGTCGATACGGGTCTCGAGGTAGGCCCGGACCCGCTCGTCGTCGGGCTGGATGTTCTCGATCCAGATGCCACGGGTCGTCTCGCAGTCCTCCTGGCGGATGATCAACTCCTGGGCCACGTCGACCAGACGCCGGGTGAGGTAACCGGAGTCGGCCGTCCGCAGGGCGGTGTCGGCCAGTCCCTTACGGGCCCCGTGGGTGGAGATGAAGTACTCCAGCACCGACAGGCCCTCACGGAACGAGGACCGGATGGGCCGGGGGATCATCTCGCCTCGGGGGTTCGACACCAAGCCCTTCATGCCGGCGATCTGGCGCACCTGCTGCGGGTTACCGCGGGCGCCGGAGTCCACCATCATGTTGAGCGGGTTGAACTCCACCTGGGCCAGAGTGTTCTCCATCTCCCGGCCGATCTCCGAGTTGGCCGCCGTCCAGATCTCGATCTCCTTCTGGCGGCGCTCGTCGTCGGTGATGATGCCCCGCTTGAACTGGGTCTCGGCCTTCTGGGCCTCGGCCTCGTAGCGGGCGATGATCTGGCCCTTGGTCGGCGGCGTCTTGACGTCGTCGATGGAGATGGTCAGGCCCGACCGGGCGGCGTAGCGGAAGCACAGGTTCTTGATGGCGTCCAGGCTGGAGGCCACCGCCACCCGCGGGTAGAGCTCCGCCAGCACCTCGACGATGGAGCCGATGGACCGGTTGCGCTTGCCGACGATGTCGTTGACGAACTCGAAATCGGCCGGCAGGGCGGTGTTGAAGATGATCCGGCCGGGGGTGGTCTCGATCTCGTCGTAGGCGGCCTCGCCGTCCTCGCCCACCACCGGGCGGCGGTAGGTGACCTTGGCGTGCAGATCGACCTCACCGGCGTCGTAGGCCCGCTCCACCTCGTACAGGTGGCGGAACACCCGGCCCTCCCCCTTGGCCCCCTCCTTGACGAGGGTCAGGTAGTAGGCGCCGAACACCATGTCCTGGGTCGGGGTGACGATCGGGCGGCCGGTGGCCGGCGACAGGAGGTTGTTGGCCGACAGCATGAGCGCCCGGGCCTCGGCCTGGGCCTCGGCCGACAGGGGCAGGTGGACCGCCATCTGGTCGCCGTCGAAGTCGGCGTTGAAGGCGGTGCAGACCAGAGGGTGGATCTGGATGGCCTTGCCCTCGACCAGCACCGGCTCGAACGCCTGGATGCCGAGGCGGTGGAGCGTGGGAGCCCGGTTGAGCAGGACGGGGTGCTCCTTGATCACTTCCTCGAGCACGTCCCACACCTGGGCCCGGCGCCGCTCCACCATGCGCTTGGCCGACTTGATGTTCTGGGCCAGCTCCAGGTCGACCAGCCGCTTCATCACGAACGGCTTGAACAGCTCCAGCGCCATCTGCTTCGGCAGCCCGCACTGGTGCAGCTTGAGGGTGGGGCCGACCACGATGACCGAACGGCCCGAGTAGTCGACCCGCTTGCCGAGCAGGTTCTGGCGGAACCGGCCCTGCTTGCCCTTGAGCATGTCGGACAACGACTTGAGCGGCCGGTTGCCGGGGCCCGTGACGGGACGGCCCCGGCGGCCGTTGTCGAACAGGGCGTCGACGGCCTCCTGGAGCATCCGCTTCTCGTTGTTGACGATGATCTCGGGGGCGCCCAGGTCGAGGAGCCGCTTGAGCCGGTTGTTGCGGTTGATCACCCGGCGGTACAGGTCGTTGAGGTCCGAGGTGGCGAAGCGGCCGCCGTCGAGCTGGACCATGGGCCGCAGCTCCGGCGGGATCACCGGCACCGCGTCGAGGATCATGGCCCGCGGGTCGTTGGCCCGGCGCCCGTTCTCGTCGCGACGGTTGAACGCGGAGACGATCTTGAGCCGCTTGATGGCCTTCTGCCGGCGCTGCACCGAGAGGGGGCGGCGACCGTCGGTCGGGTCGATGGCCTCCCGGAGCTTGATCTCCTCCTGGTCGAAGTCGATCTCGTTGATCAGGGAGGCGATGGCCTCGGCGCCCATCCCGCCCCGGAAGAAGTCCGAGTAGCGGTCCCGCAGCTCCCGCCACAGGGTCTCGTCCTCGATGATCTTGCGGGCATGGAGGTTGCGGAACTCGTCGAAGGTCCGCTTGGTCAGGTCGACCTCGGCGTCGGCGCGCTCGCGGACCTGGGCCAGCTCCTTGTCGATCTGGCGCTGGCGGGCCTTGATCTCGGAGTCCTTGGCCCCGTCGGCCTCCATCTTGGCCAGCTCGGCCTCGAGCGCCTTGAACCGGCGGTCCAGCTCGAGGTCGCGGGCCCGCTCGATCTCGCTCAGCTCCTCCTGGAGCTCGGCCTCGAGGCTGGGCAGATCCGTGTGGCGCTTCTCCTCGTCGACCCAGGTGACCAGGTTGGCGGCGAAGTAGATGACCTTCTCCAGCTGCTTGGCCTTGAGCTCCTCACGGGCCTCGGTGCCCATGAGGAGGTACGCCAGCCAGCTCCGCGTGCCACGCAGGTACCAGATGTGCACCACGGGGGCGGCCAGCTCGATGTGGCCCATGCGCTCGCGCCGGACCTTGGAGCGGGTGACCTCCACTCCGCAGCGCTCGCACACGATGCCGCGGAAGCGGACCCGCTTGTACTTGCCGCAGTAGCACTCCCAGTCCTTGGTCGGGCCGAAGATCTTCTCGCAGAAGAGGCCGTCCTTCTCCGGGCGCAGGGTGCGGTAGTTGATGGTCTCGGGCTTCTTGACCTCGCCGTTGGACCACGTGCGGATCGAGTCGGCGGTGGCCAGCCCGATGCGCAGCTGCTCGAAATTGTTTACGTCCAGCATTTCCTAGAACCCTCTTTCGGAGGCTCGACGGGCGTCCTCTTCGTCGCTGCCGCGCTCTGGGCGGCTGATGTCGATACCGAGCTCCTCGGCCGTGCGGAACACGTCCTCGTCCAGCTCGCGCATCTCGATCTCCTCCCCGGTGTGGGAGAGGACCTCGACGTTGAGGCACAGGCTCTGCATTTCCTTGATGAGCACCTTGAAGCTCTCGGGGATGCCCGGCTCGGGGATGTTCTCGCCCTTGACGATGGCCTCGTAGACCTTGACCCGGCCGAGGACGTCGTCGGACTTGATGGTCAGAAGCTCCTGCAGGGCGAAGGCGGCGCCGTAGGCCTCGAGGGCCCAGACCTCCATCTCCCCGAAGCGCTGGCCGCCGAACTGGGCCTTACCACCCAGCGGCTGCTGGGTGATCATCGAGTAGGGCCCGGTGGACCGGGCGTGGATCTTGTCGTCGACCAGGTGGGCCAGCTTCAGGATGTAGACGTAGCCGACGCTGATCGGGTTGTCGTAGGGCTCGCCGGTCCGGCCGTTGTAGAGCGTGGACTTACCGTCGGTGCCGATGAGGCGGCCGGTGGTGCCGTGGTCGACGCCGCGGTGCTCCGGGTTGATCTCCTCGAACACCTTCTGGATGGTCGGGTGGCGGCCCGCCTCCTCGGCCTCGTCCCAGTGCGCCCCGTCGAACACCGGGGTGGCGATGTGGGTGCTGGGCCGGGTGATGGGCCGCGTCTTGCGCTCGATGCCGGTGCTGGGCGGCTGGGCCAACTGGTTGCCGTCCCAGCCCCAGCGGGCCGCCCATCCGAGGTGGCTCTCGAGGACCTGCCCGACGTTCATCCGGCTGGGCACGCCCAACGGGTTGAGGATGATGTCCACCGGGGTCCCGTCGGCCAGGAACGGCATGTCCTCTATCGGGAGGATCTTCGAGATGACGCCCTTGTTGCCGTGGCGGCCGGCCAGCTTGTCGCCCTCGGAGATCTTCCGGCGCTGGGCCACGTACACGCGGACCAGCTGGTTGACGCCCGGCGGCAGCTCGTGGGCATCCTCCCGGGAGAACACCCGGACGTCGATGACCTTGCCCGACTCGCCGTGGGGCACCTTGAGGCTGGTGTCCCGGACCTCCCGGGCCTTCTCGCCGAAGATGGCCCGCAGGAGGCGCTCTTCGGGGGTCAGCTCGGTCTCGCCCTTGGGGGTGACCTTGCCTACCAGAACGTCGCCGGCGCCCACTTCGGCGCCGATCCTGATGATCCCTCTCTCGTCGAGGTCCTTGAGGATCTCCTCGGACAAATTGGGGATGTCGCGGGTGATCTCCTCGGCGCCCAGCTTGGTGTCGCGGGCGTCGACCTCGTGCTCCTCGATGTGGATCGACGTCAACACGTCGTCCCGCACCAGACGCTCGGAGAGGATGATGGCGTCCTCGTAGTTGTAACCCTCCCAGGGCATGAAGGCGACGAGGAGGTTCTTGCCCAGGGCCAGCTCGCCCTCTTCGGTCGACGGCCCGTCGGCCAGGACGTCGCCCTTGGTGATCTTGACCCCCTCCTCCACGATGATGCGCTGGTTGAGGCAGGTGTTCTGGTTGGAGCGGCGGAACTTCGACAGGCGGTACACCTTGCGGCCGAGCGGGGTGCCGGCCCAGTCGGTCTGGCCCGGCTGGTACTCGACGGTGATGTGCTCGCCGGCCGCCTCGGTGACCACGCCGTCGCCTTCGGCCACCAGCACGTCGCCGGCGTCCTTGGCCGCCCGGGCCTCGACGCCGGTGCCGACGAAGGGGGCCTCCGGCTTGACCAGCGGCACCGCCTGCTTCTGCATGTTGGCGCCCATCAGGGCCCGGTTGGCGTCGTCGTGCTCGATGAAGGGGATCAGGGCCGTGGAGATCGACACGATCTGCTTCGGCGACACGTCCATCAGGTCCACCTCGGCCGGGGGCACGAAGTCGACCTCGGAGGTGGTGCCGTAGCTGGTACCGGTGGCGCCGACCCGCACGCCCGGACCGACGGGGGCCCGGCGCACCAGCACGCGGTCCTCGGTGAGGGTGCCGTCGGCGGCCAGCTTGGCGTTGGCCTGGGCGATGACGTACTCCTCCTCCTCGTCGGCGGCCAGGTAGACGATCTCGTCGGTCACCTTGCCTTCGACGACGCGGCGGTAGGGCGTCTCGATGAACCCGTAGTTGTTGATCCGGCCGTAGGAGGCGAGGTGGCCGATCAGGCCGATGTTGGGCCCCTCCGGCGTCTCGATGGGGCACATCCGGCCGTAGTGCGAGGTATGCACGTCACGCACCTCGAAGCCGGCCCGCTCCCTGCTCAGACCGCCGGGGCCCATGGCGCTCAGGCGCCGCTTGTGGGTGAGCCCGGACAGCGGGTTGGTCTGGTCCATGAACT
>DATGAX010000575.1:0-3101 GCA_035312965.1 Acidimicrobiales bacterium | reverse complement strand
GCGGGCCTACCCGGGGACCCGTGGCGTCCTGCGCCGCCATCCTCCGAACCGATGTCACCTCTGCCGCCACATCCATCAGCGGATACCACCCGGCCGGTCTGCGGTCCGCCTACGGTCTGACCACGGCGTCCAGCAACCTCGGCACCGGCCAGACCGTGGCCGTCGTCGACGCCTTCGACGACCCCAATGCCGAGAGTGACCTGGCCGTCTACCGGTCCCAGTTCGGCGCCCCCCCGTGCACCCCGCAGAACGGCTGCTTTCGCAAGGTCAACGAGAGGGGGGGCACGTCTTATCCAGTTGAAAGCCGGGCCTGGTCCCAGGAGATATCCGTAGATCTGGACATGGTCTCGGCCGTTTGCCCCAACTGCCGGATCCTTCTCGTGGAGGCGAACAGCGCCTCTCTGACGGACCTCGGCACCGCGGTCGACGAGGCGGCCGTCCTGCATGCCACCGAGATCAGCAACAGCTACGGCGGGGGCGACGCCGCCGACAGCACCTACGGCGCCTACTACAAGCACCCCGGTATCGCCATCACGGCCAGCGCCGGCGACGCCGGGTACGGGGTGTCCTACCCGGCATCGAGTCGCTGGGTGACCGCCGTGGGCGGCACCACCCTCAACCGGGCGAGCAACGCCCGGGGGTGGGTGGAGAGGGCATGGCGCGGCACCGGTTCGGGGTGCTCGACTCTCAACCTCCAGCCGTCGTGGCAGGCCGCCGCCGGCACCGGCTGCGCACGGCGGGCCGTGGCCGACGTGGCCGCCGACGCCGACCCGGCTACGGGCGTCGCGGTGTACGACAGCGTCGCCTACAACGGGGCCAGCGGGTGGCTCGTCTTCGGCGGTACCAGCGTGGCGGCGCCCATCATCGCGTCTGTCTATGCGCTGGCCGGGAACGCCGCCACGGTCCAGTACGGGTCGTTTCCCTACTCCCACGCGACGGCGCTCTGGGACGTTACCTCCGGGACCAACTCGACCTCGGGGTGCACTCCTTTCCAGCTGTGCACGGCGCAGCCCGGGTGGGATGGGCCGACGGGGCTGGGCACCCCGAACGGAACCGGAGGGTTCTGACCGCCGACGGAACTCCGTTCCGACCGGGAATTCCGGTAGTTCCCTGATGACGCGGGGGCCGTAGGCCCCGTGTCAAGCGGCTCCAGACCGCGACCGATGCCTGAGCCATCGTCTCAGACCATCACAGCGGAGAGCCCTCCATGTTCGTCGCCCACCTTCGGAAGATCGCCATCGCCAGCGTGTTGCTCAGCCTGACCGGTACATCGTTGCTCTTCGGAGCGGGGGCCACCGCCGCCACCTCCGGGACCACCGGGATCGTCGCCGGTCTTGATACTCAAGCCGCCAACGACGCCCATGCAATATCGGAGATCGGCCGCACCCCGGCTCTGATCAATGATTTCTTCCCGTTCCAGACAGGGGCGGGCAGCACGGTGGCGTTCCCGAAGTCGTACGCCGACTCCGTGATCGCCCTGGGGTCGACCCCGATGATCACATGGCTGCCGAGCTTGGCGACGTACAAGAACGTGAGCGTCCTGACCAGCCTGGCCGACGGCAGCCTCGACCCCTACTTGACGAGCTGGGCGTCGGCGGCGAAGGCGGAGAACCACAAGGTCTACGTGCGCCTGATGCACGAGTTCAACGGCACCTGGTACCCCTGGGGCGCCGTCGTCGCCGGTCAGACCAAGTTCCCTGACGGATCCGGCTACTACCCGTACAGCAACACGCCGCAGATGTACGTCGCCGCCTTCCGGCATGTGGTCCAGGTGTTCCGCAACGTCGGTGCCACGAACGTCGAGTTCATCTGGTGCGCCAGCTCCAGCGCTGCGCTCAGCAATCTGTCCGCCTATTTCCCCGGCGACTCCTACATAGATTGGTCGGGCGTGGACGGGTACAACAGACTGACGACGAAGCCGAGGTCGCTCTCAACGATGTTATCGAAGGCCTATGCGGCGGTCACTTCGTTCTCGACCCGGCCCATGATGATCTGCGAGACGGCCAGCGTGGAGTTCTCCGGGCTCACCTCTGATCCCACCTCCAAGGCGCAGTGGATCACCGACGCATACCTGCAGCTGATCCCCACCTACTTCCCCCGTGTCAGAGCAGTCAACTACTTCGACTACCCCGGAGTGTACAAGTCGTATCAGATCGACAGCAGTTCCGCTTCTCTCTCGGCCGTGAAGCAAGTGTTCAGCAGCCCGCTCTATCTAGCTTCGGCTCCGTGAAGGGTTAAGGCTGGCCGGGTGTCGACGCATGGCGTCAGCATCTTGGAAATTTTCCCGGCCGAGGGAGCCACCAACGTCGAATTCGTCTGGTGCCACGGCCGGCGACACCCAACCCCATCGCCATGTGCCTTGGTGACGCCTATGTGTCGTGGGTCGGAATTGATGGCTCCAACCGTTCGAATCGGTGGCGTTCCTTCCCGAGATCTTCGGGACCGTCTACCGGATGTGACGGCGGTTACGTCCATCCGCATGACTTTCCCACGAGGTACAGCACCGCCTTAACTTGAGCGACGCGCTCGGCAAGGGTTTCGACTACCCGCTCGGTTCGTCCCAGGCCGCCCGCCACGTCTTCTCGCTGGTCGCCGCTTCCCTGATCTACGGCGGGCAAACCGCATCTCAACTCCCTATCAACTTGCCCGATCAGCGCCTTCGTCCCATTGCCGCTTGCGATGCCGGGCGCTACGGTCAGGACAAGTTCATGAGCGGGAGAGGGCAGATGGGTAAAGGGGCAGTTCGCCGCCGTCTATCGGCGGTCGGTTTTTCGGCGGTGGTTCTGATCGGACTGGTAGCGGTTGATTCGCCCAGTTGGGGCGCGGGGTCGACGTCCGGCCACCGCGGGAGTGTCGGGACGGCACCTCCCCAGTACCAATGGCCCAAGTTCGCCCTCGCCCCCGGGGACAACGGCGTCAGCGCCGACCCAGCGATCTCGACGCAGAACGCAGCCCAGCTCGGGGTGCGCTGGATGGCCCCGACGCAGGGGCCGGCCCTCACCTCACCGGTGGTGGCCTACTCGTCGGGCCTCGGTAGGACCGTCGTGTACCAGGGCAACGAGGGAGGGTATTTAAATGCGTTCGACGCCGGCTCTGGCCAG
>DATGAX010000574.1:0-3691 GCA_035312965.1 Acidimicrobiales bacterium | reverse complement strand
GCTCCCCAGCCGGCCCGGGGTCACCCCGGACCGACCAACATCCGAGTCAAACCCCCCCGGTGCACCCTCGGTCGCCTCCCTGGAGGCGTGCGCACCGGGTCGTCACGAACCGCAGGGAAGGAGTCACAACCACATGGCTGTCGTCACCATGAGGCAGTTGCTAGAAGCCGGCGTGCACTTCGGGCACCAGACCCGCCGGTGGAACCCGAAGATGAAGCGTTTCATCTTCGGTGAGCGCAACGGCATCTACATCATCGACCTCAACCAGACGCTCGAGCGGATCGACACCGCCTACTCGTTCGTCCGGGATCTGATCGCCGAAGGCGGGACGATCCTCTTCGTCGGGACCAAGAAGCAGACCCAGGACCCGATCGCCACCTACGCCGCCAAGTGCGGCATGCCCTACATCAACGAGCGCTGGCTGGGCGGCATGCTCACCAACTTCAGCACCATCGCGGGCCGGGTCGGCAAGATGCAGGAGTACGAGCGCATGCGGGCGGCGGGCGACTTCGACGCCATGCCCAAGAAGGAAGCGCTGATCCTCAGCCGGGAGCTGGAGAAGCTCCAGCGCAACCTGGGCGGCATCCGGGCCATGAGCCGGCTGCCCGAAGCGGTGTTCATCATCGACACCAAGAAGGAGCACATCGCCGTCACCGAGGCCAACAAGCTCGGGCTCCCGATCGTTGCCGTGGTCGACACCAACTGCGATCCCGATGTGATCCAGTACGTCATCCCCGGCAACGACGACGCCATCCGGGCCGGCAATCTGATGTGCCGGGTGATCGCCGACGCCGTCGAGGAGGGCCGCTTCATCGCCTCCCGGCGCGCCGCCCGTTCCGGGGCCGCCCCCGCAGCGGAAGCGCCCCGCCAGCTGACGCCGGAGGAAGAGGCCGAGCGCGAGGAGCAGCAGCGCCAGGCCCGCCGCCAGGCCGCCATCGCCCAGGCCGAGCGGGAAGCCCGCCTGGCCGCCGCCCGCCAGCAGGCCGACCAGGACGAGTCGGCCGGCGGTGCGGACGAGTCGGCCGGCGGTACGGCCGAGGGCGCCGATGCCGGTGGGCCGTCAGAACCGGCCGCGACCGGTGTCGCCGAGCCCCCTTCGGCGGGGACCGCGCCGGCCGACGAGCCGGAGGCGGCCGAGCCGGCCGAACCGGCCGCCGAACCGGCCGCCGAAGCGGAGGCGCCCGAGCCGGCCGAACCGGCCGCCGGCACCGCCCCCGAATAGACCTTCACTAGCCAGGATCAGGAGTACAGGGCATGGCTGATTTCACCGCCCAGGATGTAAAGGCCCTCCGGGACGCGACCGGCGCCGGCATGATGGACGCCAAGCGGGCGCTGTCCGAGAACGACGGCGACTTCGAGGCCGCCACCCAGTGGCTGCGCGAGCGCGGCCTCGGGAAGGCGGCCGAACGGGCCGACCGGGAGAACGCCGAGGGCGCGGTGGCCGTGGCCCGCGCCGGCGACGCGGCGTCGCTCGTCGAGCTCAAGTCGGAGACCGACTTCGTGGCCAAGTCCCCCCAGTTCGTCGGGCTGCTGGACGAGCTGGCCGCCGCCGTGGCGGCCGACGGGGAGGGCGCGGTCGACAACTTCAAGGACGCCCTGGACGACCTGCGCCTCACCCTCAAGGAGAACATCCAGCTCGGGAAGGTCGTCCGCCTCACCGCCGACGCCGGCCAGGTGCTCGAGTCCTACCTCCACGTCCAGAACGGGCGCGGCGTCAACGGGGTCCTGGTGCAGCTCGAGGGGGGCACGGCCGAGCTGGCCCACGACCTGGCCGTGCACGTCGCCTTCGGCCGCCCGAGCGTGCTGCAACGCGACGAGGTCCCGACCGAGGACGTGGAGGCGGAGCGCGCCACCCTCGAGGCTCAGACCCGCAACGAGGGCAAGCCCGAGCCGGCGGTGGCCAAGATCGTCGAGGGCAAGCTCAACGGCTGGTACAAGCGGGTGCCCGGCGGCGTCCTGCTCGAGCAGCCCTACGCCAAGGACGACAAGCTCAGCATCACCCAGTTCCTCGGGGGCGCCAGGGTGCTCCGTTTCGCCCAGGTGGTCATCGGCTCATAGGCCCGGACAAAGGGGCACCTGGTGCCCCCCGGGCCCTTCCGGGCCGGTCCCGTCAGGACGCGGCCCGACCGGCCTGTCGCGCCAACTAGAGTGAACCGCCCAGTGACCGACTGGAAGCGGGTCGTCCTCAAGCTCTCCGGCGAGGCCTTCGCCAGCGACGCCGCCGACGAGACCATCGACGGGGCGGTCGTCGAGCGCATCGCCAAGGAGATCGCCGAGGTCCGGGCCGACCTGGACGTCCAGATGGCGATCGTCGTCGGCGGTGGCAACATCTGGCGCGGCGCCACCGGGTCGGCGACGGGGATGGACCGGGCCAGCGCCGACTACATGGGCATGTTGGCCACCGTCATCAACGCCCTCGCCCTCCAGGACGCCCTCGAGCGCCAGGGCCAGCCGACCCGGGTGCAGACCGCCATCGGCATGTCGCAGATCGCCGAGCCCTACATCCGCCTCCGGGCCATCCGTCACCTGGAGAAGGGGCGGGTGGTGGTGTTCGCCGCCGGTACCGGCAACCCGTTCTTCACCACCGACACCGCGGGGGCCCTGCGGGCGGTGGAGATCGAGGCCGACGTGCTGTTCAAGGGCACCCACGGCGGGGCCGACGGGGTCTACGACTCCGACCCGGCGACCAACCCGGATGCGGAGCGGCTGCCGGAGATCGGCTTCGACGAGGTGATCGCGAGGGGTCTGCGGGCCATGGACCTCACCGCCATCACCCTGTGCCGGGAGAACAACCTGCCCATCCGTGTTTTCTCCATCATGGAGCCCGGGAACCTGCGTCGCACACTGCAGGGGGACCGGATCGGTACGCTGATCCACTGATGGCCGACAGCGACGAGGGTTTCATCGACGCGGTGATGGAGGACTGCCGGGCCAAGATGGCCAAAGCGGTGGAGCACACCCGCGGCGAGCTCTCGACCATCCGGACCGGACGGGCCGCCCCCGCGCTGGTCGAGAAGATCCGGGTGGACTACTACGGATCCGAGGTGCCCCTCCAGCAGCTGGCCGGCATCCAGGTGCCCGAGGCCAAGCTCCTGGTAATCACCCCCTACGACAAGGGCTCGCTCAAGGCCATAGAGAAGGCCATCATGAACTCGGACCTCGGCATCAATCCCACCAACGACGGGACCGTGATCCGGCTGACCTTCCCCCCGCTCACGGAGGAGCGCCGGCGGGAGATGGTCAAGGTCGCCCATCACAAGGCCGAGGAGGGCCGGGTGGCGGTGCGCAACACCCGCCGGACCGCCCGCAAGGACCTCGAGGCACTGGAGAAGGACGCCGACATCTCCGGCGACGAGCTCGAGCGGGCCGAGAAGGAGCTCGAGCGGGTGACCCACGAGTACGTCGCAGAGATCGACCGGGTCCTGCAACACAAAGAGGAAGAGCTGCTAGCTGTCTAGGAGGACGTCGTGACCGAGCGCCAGCCGTCCGAAGGGGTGCGGATCATCAAGGCCGAGGAGGCCCAGGCCGCTCTCGACGCCGGCGAGGCGGCCGGCCGCCGTCCCGACGACCAGCTTCGCTTCGGCGACGTGCCGCCCGCCCCGCCGGGCCCCCGACCCGCCCACCGCTTTCCCCTGCCCGACTCGGTGGACCCGGCCCAGGCCGTCGCCCTGCCTCCCCTGGCCCCCCGCCC
>DATGAX010000573.1:0-13067 GCA_035312965.1 Acidimicrobiales bacterium | reverse complement strand
AGCCGCATCACAGCCATCGAGACGTCCAATGCCGGCGATGCCCGGCTAGTGGTGTTCATCCTCATCCTCGTGGTCATCCTGGCCCGGGGCAAGGCCATCGGCGAGGCCTTTGCGACACGAGGCTCGGCTGTAGACGACAGGCCTCCGATCAATATTCCAGCCAAGGTACGGAACCGTCCGCTCGTGCGTTACCAGCGGGGGGGCTTGATCGCCGCCGGCCTGCTTCTCGCGGTCGTGGCGCCACTACTGCCGCCCCTGCACTCGAGCGGCAATCGCTTCGAGCTGAGCCTCATCGCCATTTTCGCCCTCATCGGCGTCTCGCTCACGATCCTGATCGGGTGGGGCGGCCAGCTGAGCCTCGGGCATTTCGCCGTCGTCGGTATATGCGCTTATGTCGCCGGCCGGCTGGCCGGCCATCACTGGAGCCTGGTGGCCCTCCTAGCCTTTTGCGGGTTGCTCGGCGCGGCAGTCATGGTGGTCATCGGCCTGCCCGCTCTACGAGTCCCGGGCCTGACCTTGGCTGTCACCACCCTAGGTCTCGGAGTGGTCGGACCGGAGTGGCTGTTCCACGGCCAATGGTTCACCGGATCGGTGACCTCCTTTGTCAACGTCCAGCAGGTCATGGCGCCGTTCAGAGGATTCCAACCGCACGGCCGGCTGGGCGTCTACTGGACCTGCGTCGTCGTCCTCGTCGCCGTCGCTCTAATGGCCGGTGCCATCCGGCGCTCCAATCCGGGGCGGACCATGATCGCGGTCCGCGACTCGGAACCGACCAGCGCGGCCATGGCCATCAGCCCCACGACGGTCAAGCTCACGGCTTTGGCCGTCAGCGGCTGTGTAGTCGGCATGGCCGGAGTGCTGTGGGCGGACGCCTGGCAGAGCGTCTCCCCTGACCAGTTCGACCCGGCCCTATCCATCGCGATCCTGGCGGTGCCGGTGATCGGTGGTATGGGGTCGGTAGCCGGCACCGTGGCGGCATCCATCCTGTTCTACTTCGGGACGTTCTTCATCGCCCCGCATGTCAGCTGGATATTCGGCAGCGTCTCCAGCCAAGAGGGGTTCCAGTTGGCGTTGGGCGGGCTGACCCTGATCGGCGTCCTGCTGGCCTACCCGACCGGCTTGGCCGGTTTCGCCCAGAAGAGTTGGGAGAGGTATCTGCTCCGCATCGACCAGTATCTCGAGCGGCGCGCTCCCAAGGAAGCACCGGTCGGTCCGATCCTCACCGCGACCGAGGTGGAGGTCCACTTCGGAGGCATCCGGGCCCTCCAGGGGGCGACCATCGAACTGCGCCGCGGGGAGATCCTCGGGCTCATCGGCCCGAATGGGGCCGGCAAGAGCACGCTTCTCAACGTCATATCCGGCATACAGCACCAGGACCACGGCAAGATCATGCTCGACGGCCGCGACGTCTCGACGCTGCCGACGGAGATCCGCGCCTCTCTCGGCATGAGCAGGAGTTTCCAAGCCGCAACCCTGTTCCCGGGCCTGACCGTCTCCGAGACCGTGCGCACCGCGCTCGGAGCCCGCACCCGGATCAGCCTGCTCTCCTCCGCTATAGGCGCCCCATGGGCACGGCGGGCGGAGAGGCGGCTGAGCGCGCAGGCCAACGCGCTCATCGAACGGATGGGACTCTCGGCGTGGTCGAACTCCCTCACCTCGGAGCTGTCGACCGGGACCCGAAGGATCTGCGACCTGACGGTGCAGGTCGCCCGCGGGTCCAAGGTGCTGCTCCTGGACGAGCCGACCGGTGGCGTGGCACAACGGGAGGCCGAAGCCTTCGGGCCGGTGCTGCGCCGCATCCGCGAGGAACTCGACTGCTCGATCGTTATCGTGGAACACGACATGCCGCTGCTCATGGGGCTCTGCGACCGCGTCTACGCCATGGTCGAGGGGCGCGTCGTCGCCGAGGGAACCCCGGCCCAGATCCGCCATGACCCTCAGGTAGTAGCCAGCTACCTCGGTACGGACGCGCGGGCCATCGACCGTTCCGGTCGCCAAAGGCCGATGGAGGCCCCACATCCCCGCCCACAGAGGCGACCCCGGGCGCCCGCCGCTAAGACGCCGGCGAAGACGGCCACGAAGCGAGACTCCAATGGCCACAGGGAGGCCTTCGACTCTGACCCGACCAAGGAGCTCACTGTGGTCAACGGGGAAGGGCGAGTGAATGGGACGAACCGAAGGTCGCCCGCCAGGAGCGGCACCTCCGGGAAGAAGCCTCCCCGAGCGAGGAGCTGAGTCCTCGATCAGCCCGCTTGGCTGCTCCGGAGGCCACGTGCCGCGACCAGTAGTAGCGACGGGTCCGATCCTGTGATGAGGGCGAACTGATCCTCGGGTAGGGCGATCTGGAACTGGCTCCCGGAAAGCTGTACGTCGAGGGCTGCTACGCCCAGCGGGCTGTGCACCGGCCGGCCCTGAGGGATGAACGGGCTTGGCTGCGATCCCTCCACCAGCTCGATCAGTCGCGAGCCGTTCCGGAAGTTCTCTGTGTAGCTAGGGGGCCCGGCGATCGTGCCGTTCTGCAATGGGATGGTCAGGTATCCACCATCCGGGCGGAACCCGGGTGGTGGATCGAAAGGAAAGGGAAGTCCGGAGAACGCCGACGGCTGCAAAGCCTCACTCGCGGCCGGCAGGCCGGACTGGACCGCCGCTGGGCGGGTCGGCGAAGGGGTGAAAGCGTCCTCTACCGACGCGGCGTCCGGAGCGAAGGTCGTGGCCGTGCGGGTCCGGAGCAGCGTCCCGTTCAACACCCACGTGTCAGACAACTCGATCCCGGTCCGGTCCACGCATATGTCGTCGTAGCTGTGCGCCGAGGGGGCGGCCAGCTGTGACGCCGGAGGGCTTCCAGTGCGGACGATGGTGCATGTTCGACCGAGTACCCGGCTGTGTCCGATGACCCGGGCATCCCCCCCCTCGATGGCGGCCATTAGGGGAGGAATGAGGTCGTAATCCCCCGCCGAGGGCCGCTCGCCACCACCCACTTGCGACCAGCCCGAGCCAGCCCACCGCCAGAGGCCCTGGTCGTTGGTTATGAGCCCAGAGACGATCTTGCCAGCCGTGCGCTGAACCTCACGGCCGAGGTAGGGGCGCTGAACGTCGATCTCCTCAGTCGATGTCGGCGATTGGTAAGCCGTGATCTGGTACACGATGCGGTAACTCGAGATAGTCTCCTCGGGTGGGAGATGCCCCTTCGAATCGCCCCGACTGGTGACGTAAGCGAGGGAACCACCGGCCAGCAGGATCACCACGACCCCTATAACAGCCAGAGGTCCCCAGCCCCAGCCCGATCCGGGCTTCGATGCAGAACGGCGAACCACCGCGCCAGGCTACGCCCCGGTGTCAGCCCACGACCATCCATGAGGACGCTCGGGCTCGAGGACGAGATCGTAAGGTGGCGACGATGAAAGTGCGATTCCGATGGAGCATCTAGAGCTGGATTACGACGGGCCCGTGGCGATCGTGACGCTCGACCGTCCGCCGGTAAACGCCCTTGCCCACCAGACGTTTGCCGAGATCGCCGAGGTGTTCACCACCATGGGCTCGGGCCGGGATGTGCGAGCCGCGGTGCTGACGTCTTCGAATCCTCGAATCTTCTGTGCCGGCGTCGACCTGGACGACTCGCCGCGGCGCTACCGGACAGACGGTCGTTTCCGCGACGGCGAGGAGAGGATCGACGCCCGCTATCAGATCGATCCCGGTCTCGTGGTCCGCGAGTGCTTCTGGTCGGTGTACGACTGTGTGGTCCCGGTGATCGGCGCTGTGACCGGTAAGGCGATCGGTGCCGGCATGGCCCTGGCCGCGTGCTGCGACATGGTCGTCGCCTCGACCGAGGCCAGTTTCGCGCTGACCGAGATCAATGTCGGCGTCCTCGGGGGCGTGCGGCACGCGCAGAGGATGGTGGGTCCCTACTTCGCCAAGCGCATGTTCCTCACTGGGGAGTTCGTCGACGCCGACGAGCTCTACCGCCGGGGAGCCCTCGAAGCCGTGTTGGACACCGAGGATGTGCTCCCGGCCGCCATGAAGCTGGCTCAGACCATCGCGACCAAGAGCCCGATCGCGGTGAGGCTGGCCAAGGATTCCGCCAACCGGGTCGAGTTCCTCCCGCTCCGGGAGGGTTACCGCCTCGAGCAGGAGTACACGAACCGGGTGAAGCGCTTCGCTGACTCCGACGAGGCGCGCCTGGCCTTCCAGGCCAAACGGCCCCCCGAGTTCCGCTGGGAGTAGAGCCCGGACCGGTCGACTGCTCAGCGGGTCCGGGGCATCCCCAACACGCGTTCGGCCACGAGGGTGCGCTGGATCTCCTGGGAACCTCCGTAGATGGGCGCAGCCCGCGAGAAGAGGAACTCGGCGCGCAGGGAATCCAGGGCCGGGTCGAAGTCGAAACCCGGGCCGTACAGCTCCCGCACGACGTCCCAGGTGGCCAGCTCGGCATCGACGAGCAGCAGCTTGTCTATGGCGACCTCCGGGCCGAGCCGCTCTTCCATCGCCAACCGGTTGACGGTGTTGCGGGTACGCATCCTCAAGGCCGAGGCGGCGGCGTAGGCCGAGCCCACCGCCCTCGCCAGGCCCGCCCGCCCCGCCGCTTCAGTGTCGGCGGCCTTGAGGGCCAGGCCCAACCGGCTGTGGAGGCGGCCCTGCTGCACCCAGCCGTACGCCCCCCGCTCCCATTGCAGCATGTACATCGCGATCTCCCAGCCCTGGCCCAGCTGCCCGACGATGCGGTCTCCCGGGAGCCACGCCCCGTCGAAGAACATCTCCGAGAAATGATTCTCCCCGGACTCGGTGCGGATCGGCCGGACCTCCACGCCGGGCTGGTCCAGATCGATGAGGACCATCGACAGCCCTCGGTGCCCGGCCTCGCCCGAGCGGGCCAGAAGGACCGAGCGGCGGGACAGATGTCCATTCGATGTCCACACCTTCTGACCTGACACGCGCCATCCGTCGCCGTCGGGCTCCATGCGGGTCCGCAATGACGCCAGGTCGCTGCCGGCGTCGGGCTCTGAGAACCCTTCGCACCAGTTCTCGTCACCACGAAGCAGCGGGAGGAAGTGCTCCTCGGCCAGCCGAGGAGCGTAGATCATGAGCACGGGGACCAGTACCTCGAGCAGGCTGTACGGCTCCGGGATCACGATGTCCGCTTCCCAGAGCGTCTCGAACATGGCGGCCCTGAGGCGGGGGTCCCCCCCGAGGCCGCCGTAGCGCTCGGGCCAACCCAGCCGGGCCCACCCCTCGTCGGAGAGGAGCTGCTGGATGCCGCGCAGGTGGCTGGCTGCCGCCTCGAAGCTCTCGGGCCGGTACGAGAGATACGGCTCGACCCGCGGATCGGTGCGTAAGAAGTCGGAAAGTCCGGAGGCGTACTGGGACGGCGTCGCCGTCCGCAAGGTCGCGGGCGCAGGGGTCATCCGACGAGACGGTCCCGCAGCTCGTTCTTCAGGATCTTCCCCGTGGCGTTGAGCGGAAGCTCGCTCACGATCTCCACCCGGCGGGGAACCTTGTAGTTGGCCATGACGTCCCGAGAGTACGAGATGACCTCTTCGGGGGTGAGGCTGGCGCCAGGTGCCGGTATGACGAAGGCTGCGCCCACCTCCCCGAGGTACTCGTCGGGAATGCCGACCACGGCGGCCGTGGTGATCTTCTCCCATGCCGCGAGCATGCCTTCGACCTCAGCCGGCGCCACGTTGAAGCCCCCACTTATGAACATGTCCTTCTTCCGGTCGCACACTTTGAAGTAACCGTCGGCGTTGGCGTAGGCGATATCGCCGGTCCGCACCCAGTCGCCCTCGAAGACCACCGCCGTCGCGTCCGGCTCGTCCAGGTAACCGTTGGAGACCGTGAAGCCGCGCACGAGGAGCTCCCCACGCTCGCCTACGGGGACCTCCGCTCCCTGCTCGTCGACCAGCTTGACCTCGACGCCCGGCACCGGCCGACCGCACCAGTTCGCCACGGTCTCAGGGGGGTCATCGGGATAGGTGAGCGACACGATCCCGTGGGTCTCGGTAAGGCCGTACCCGGTCATGCTGTAGTCCAGCCCGAACTCCTCCCGCATCCGATGGACCAGCTCCACAGGCACATAAGCCGCCGATACCGCGGCTACCCGGAACGAGGAGAAGTCCGTGTGCTGCATGGCCGGATCGGCCAAGAGGGCGTTGAAGATGGTCGGGGCTCCCCCCATGTGGGTGATCCGGTGCTCCTCGATGGCCCTCAGGGCTTGGCCAGGGTCGAACGCCGGCAGGGGAACGCTCGCGGCCCCGAACATGAGCGCCTCCATCCATCCGGCCTTGTAGCCGAAGCAGTGGAAAAAGGGCAGCACAATGAGGATGCGGTCGCCCTCGTGCAGATGGAAACCCTCGTTGAACGCGGTGTAGGCCCGCATCGAGTCTCCGTGGCGGAGCATGACCCCTTTCGGATGACCGGTGGTCCCCGATGTGAAGATGACATCGGAAACATCAGCTGGATCTATCGACTCCAGGCGGCGCAATGCCACCTTCTCATCCACCGATTCGGCCGCGATCCGGAGATCATCGAAGGAGAGGGCGCCTTGGGGCACCGGTCCGTCAACCACGATGCAGCGGTCCAGGACCAGGTCGGGATCCGCCTCGGAGAGCATGCGAAGCGGTTGGGTGCCGAGGAACCCGTTGGCGCAGACGACCACCCGAGCCTCCGATTTGCGCACGACATAAGCAGCCTCGCGCCCCTTGAAGCGGGTATTGAGTGGAACCAGCCACGCCCCGGTGGCCAAGATGCCGAGGGCGCTGGTGATCCACCGGGCCGAGTTGGGCGCCCAGAGAACGATGCGGTCGCCCGGCTGGACACCGAGTTCGATCAGCCCGCGCGCCACGACGAGCATCTCCGAAGCGACCTGCTCGAACGACATCGTCGTGTCGGCGTCGATGACAGCCGGCGCTGACCCGAACTTGGCCGCCGAGGCCAGAGCCATGGCCGGGATGCTCGTGTAATCAGTCGTCAACCGGCACCTCCTTCATCCGTTCTCAACTTACAGGAGCGCCTACCGGACGAGGTACGGTAAAGGACTGATATGTCCCAGACGCGTCGTTCCCCGTCCAGCCGACCGGCCCGCGACCAGTCCCGCCGCGCTCGAGGGTCCCTGAGCGAGGAGGAGATCCTCGAGGCGACCAAAACGATGGTGGAGCGCCACGGGCTGCAGCAGTTGAGCATGCCGGCGCTGGCGAAGCAGTTGAGCTCCGGGGTGACGAGCATCTACTGGTACTTCCGCTCCAAGGACGAGCTGCTCGACGCGCTGACCGACCGCGTCACCCGGGAGATGTACCGCTCACTCCCGCCGATCGGCGACGGCCCATGGGACGACGAGCTGGTCGAGTACTTCGTCGCCTTTCGCCAGATATTGGAGGACACACCGCTGTACCGGGAGATATTCGCGTTCCGGGCCAGAGGGCTCTTCGCCCGAGCCGCCATGGCGCCGGCCATGCTGCGCCGCCTCGAGCACGGCCTCGACCTGCTGGTGCGAGCCGGGCTCACCCCGGACCAGGCGGCCGACGCCTTCAACGCCTGCTCCAACTACACCCGCGGCTTCGTCCTCCTCGAACACGGCCTCGACGACCGGGACCGGCCCTCCCTCTGGGACCTTGACCCCGATGAGCTTCCGACACTCAACAAGGTTTCCAACCTCGACAAGGTGATGTGCCTCGATGACGAGCAGTTCCGCTTCGGCCTCCGCCTGCTGGTGCGCGGCCTGGCCCACGAGTTCGACCTTTGATGTCTGAACCGGCGGAGGTCACGGTGGATGTCACGGAGGCGGCCGAGCTCGGGGAGCCATGCCGCCTGGCGGCCTCCATCACACTGCCGGACGCGTCCGTCGTCGGAGCGCGCCCGGTGGTCTGCTTCGCCTTCCCAGGAGGCGGCTACGGTCGGCGTTACTACACCTTCGACATGCCCGGGGCCGGCGGCGGTGGCCAGGCCGGTTGGCACGCCGGACGGGGTTGGGTGTTCGTGGCGGTCGACCATCTTGGAGTCGGTGACTCGTCCCAGCCCGACCCGGTCCGGCTCACCTACGAGAACGTAGCCGCGGCCAACGCCTCGGCGGTCCGGTCGATCCTCGCCGGCCTGCAGGATGGCACCCTGCTGCACGGCGTCAAGATCGATCCCGAGCCCGTGGCCCTCGGGATCGGCCAGTCCATGGGCGGCTGCTTCGTCATCGTGTGCCAGGGCCAGCACGCCGTGTTCGATGGGATCGGCGTTCTGGGCTTCAGTGGGATCCACACGATCGTGCCGTCTCGGCCCGGAGCCGAGGCGACGCCGATGCCGTGGATGCCACGCAGCGCCACGACGGCCGTTCCGATCATCGTCAACCAGGAGGTGCTCAAAGCGGCCGGAGGTGCAGCCGTGACCGGCGGGGAGTCGCTCGCCGACGCGGCCCAGCAGGCCGAGCACCCGTGGCGGTGGGCCTTCCATTACGACGACGAGCCGTCCGATGTCGTAGACACGGACATGGCCGCCGGCCTGAGTTCCGAGCCGCTGCCACCGTGGCGGTCGGCGACCACTCCCCCCTGCGCTATCCAGATGGTCGCGCCGGGTACGGTCGCGACCGAGGCGGCCGCAATCCGCGTCCCGGTGTTCATCGGCGTCGGCGAGCGCGATGTGGTGCCCGATCCGTACGTTGAGCCTAAGGCGTTCTTTTCGTCCTCCGAGATCACTCTCTCGATCACCGAGCGGATGGCACACATGCACAACTTCGCCCAAACCCGCGAGAAGCTGTGGTCCCGTCTGCACCACTGGGGCGAGGGCGTGGCGGCGGGCCATTGATCGCGCGCGTGTGACAGATTGGTCCTTCCTCCGCTGTCTTGACAGTCCTGTCAACGATCGGAGCGGGCAATAGGATTAGGCCATGACCAAGGTTCGCCCCCGTTCCGGAACTCGAATACTGCCCCGACTGACCGACACCAACCGGGCCTTCTGGACCGGAGGGGGAAAGGGGGACCTGCTCGTCACGCGCTGCGAGAAGTGTCACCGGTGGGAACTGCCGCCGTCGCAGGAGTGCACGGCCTGCGGTGGTCCGACCAGGCCTGAGCCGGTCAGCGGAACGGCCAAGGTCTACACCTGGACGCTCAATCACCAGAAGTTCCATCCCGACGTGGAACCCCCGAACCTCATAGCGCTGGTCGTGCTCGACGAGCAGGAGGACCTCCGGCTGGCCACGAACCTGGTCGACATCGATGCCGAGGACGTCAAATCCGGTCTGCCGGTATCGGTCGAGTTCGAGGACTACGGCGACGTGTTCTATCCGGTGTTCGCCCCGGTGGAGCCGAAGTGACCCGGGCACCGGAAAAGGACGCCATCATTTCGGGTGTCGGGATCTCGCGCATCGGGCGACGGACGGGGATCGACGGCCTCGAGCTGACACTGGAGAGCTGCCGCAAAGCCGTCGAGGACGCCGGCCTGCGGCTGGACGAGATCGACGGGCTCACGTCCCTCGGCGACACCCCGCCACCGGCCGCGGCGGCCGCCCTCGGCATCGAGCCGGTCTACCACGGAGGTGGGTTCGAGACCGGGGGGCTCCTGTCTCCCGTGATGTCAGCCTTCATAGCCGTGGCCGAAGGCAAGGCCCGCCACGTCCTCGTGTACCGGACGGTGCAGATGATGGGCGGCGAGTACGTGCCCCAGGACGAAGGCGGCGAGGGTGGCGAGGGTATGTCCGAGATGCGCCGGCTCATGGTCGACATCGAGGAGATGCTGGCGGCCAACGCCTTCTCCGCGGTCAACTGGCTGGCCATGCACTGCCGGCGCCACATGGAGATGTACGGCACGACCAAGGAGCAGCTCGGCTGGCTCGCCCTGAGCTCGCGCCAGAAGGCCGCGCTGAACCCGCTGGCCGTCTACAAGGATCCGCTCACCATGGACGACTACATGGCGGCCCGGCCCATCTCAACGCCGTTCAGCCTGCTCGACTGCGATGTGCCCGTCGACGGCTCCATCGCCTTCGTCGTCTCGCACGCGGACTACGCGGGCGACGGGGCGAGCCCGCCGGTACGGGTGGAGGCCATCGGCGGGTCCCCCGGTCTCGGCGGTTGGTTCCACCGGCCGGACTACCCGAAGATGGCCTCGATAGAGGCCGCCAACCAGCTCTGGAGCCGCACCGATCTGCGGCCGTCGGACATCGACGTGGCCGAGCTGTACGACGGCTTCACCTTCCTCACCTTCGCCTGGCTCGAGGCGCTCGGTATCTGCGGTGATGGGGAAGCCGGCCCCTTCGTCGAAGGGGGCCAGCGGATCGCCCTCGACGGTGATCTTCCGCTCAATACCTACGGTGGCCAGCTGTCGGCGGGGCGGATGCACGGCTACTGGGTGCTCCACGAGGCCTGCCTTCAGCTGAGGGGACAGGCCGGTGAGCGGCAGGTGACCTCACCGGAGGTGGCCGTCGTCTCCGTCGGCGGTGGGCCGATCGCCGGCTGCATGCTGCTGACCAGCTGACTCCGTGATAGGCTTGACGACAGTGTCAAGTTAGTCCCGGAAAGGCAAAACTCATGACGGCTGCGGAAGTCAGCGACAACCCCCTCGACACGGGTTATTCCCTCTACGACGCCGATGAGCACTACTACGAGGCCGAGGACGCCTTGACCCGCCACCTGCCCAAGGCCCACAGGGGCGTGGTGCGCTGGGCCGATATAGAGGGTCGCCGCACGCTGGTCATCAACGGGAAGCTGCTCACGGTGGTTCCCAACCCGACCTACGACCCGGTCGGGGTCCCGGGGTCGCTCGAGAAGTACTTCCGGTCGGCCAACACGGATGGGGAGCCGATCCGCGACATCATCAAAATGCACTCGCTCCAACCGGCCTACCGCGACCGGACCGAACGTCTGGCCACTCTGGACGACCAAGGCGTCCAGCTGGCCTGGTTGCTCCCCAGCCTGGGTCTCGGCCTGGAGGAGATGCTGGTCGACGACGAGGACGCGCTGTACGCCGTCTTCCGCGCCTACAACGAATGGCTCGACGAGGACTGGGGGTACGACCGCGACGGGCGCATCCAGACCGGTCCGCTGATCTCCCTCATAAGTCCCGAAGAGGCCGAGAAGGACATGCAGCGGGCCATCGAACGGGGTGCTCGCTTCGTCACCTTGCGGCCCGCGCCCGTCGACGTTCCGGGTAAGCCGCGCTCTCCCGGCGACACTCGTCACGACCGCGTCTGGGCCCTCGCAGCAGAGGCCGGAGTGGCCATAGCAATCCACGCCGCCGATTCGGGCTACGGGAAGTACCTGGCGGCGTGGGGTGAGGGCGATCGATACACGGGGCTCAAATCGACAGCCCTCACCGAGGTGATGTCGGTGCACATCGAGCGGCCCATCTTCGACATGATGGCCGCGTTCGTATGCCACGGCGTGTTCGACCGCCACCCGACGCTCAAGGTGGTCAGCCTCGAGCTCGGGGCCGGCTGGGTGCCCGACCTCCTACGCCGCCTGCGGGTCGCCTACGGCAAGAGCCCGCAGCTCTTCGGCGCTGACCCGATCGAGTCGTTCCACGAACACGTGTGGGTCGCCCCCTTCTACGAGGATGACCTACGACTGGTACGCGACTCGGTGGGAGCCGACCGCATGCTGCTCGGCTCCGACTGGCCCCACCCGGAGGGGCTGTCCGAGCCCCGGGCCTGGATCGAGGACTACTCGGTGCTCACCCCGGAGGAGCAGAGGATGGCCCTTCGCGACAACCTGAAGGCGCTCTCCGGCCGCTGAGTGGAGAGGGGCGCCGCCGGCCAGGAGCGCCCTCTTCTCTCACACCTTGGTGAACTTGGAGATGGTGGCGCGCAGTTCGTCGGTGCCGAACGACTCGGCCTCGGCCGCCAGCGCGAATGGTGCCACCATGGCGATGGCCGCCTGCAGGTGGAGGTTCAGAGCCCGCTTCGTCTCTTGCATCGCCTGGGGAGGCTGAGCGGCCAGACGTTCGGCCAGGGCCATCGCCCGGTCGAGCAGCTCGTCGTCCGGGACGACCTTGTTGGCCAGCCCGATGGCGACCGCCTCAGCCGGGGAGATGCGGTCTCCCGTGAGGAGGTACTCCTTGGCCTTCAGCAGGCTCATCATGAGCGGCCATGCCACCGCCCCCCCGTCGCCGCACACCAGGCCGATGCTCACATGCGGGTCGGCGATGTAAGCCGACTCGGCGATATAGACGATGTCGCAGCTGACCGCGACGCTGCAGCCGAGACCGACCGCGGGCCCATTGATGGCCGCCACGATGGGTTTGGGGAAGTCCGCCATGGCGTCCATCAGGCGTTTGGCGCCGCGGAGCGAGATCCGTCGGTGCTCCGGGTCCTCGTAGGAGCGGATGAAGTCGGGAATGTCACCACCCGCGCTGAAGGCCTGGCCGGCGCCGGTCAGTACCACAGCCCGGACGCTGCGGTCGGCGGCCAGGTCGTACCAGATCTCCTGCATGGCAGCGTGAATGTCCTCGAGGAAGCAGTTGCGCTTCTCGGGATTGTTGATGGTCAACTTCATGACCGCCCCGGTCTGCTCCGTGAGCAGGTGCGGGGTCGGGGTGTACGGCATTGCGTCCCTCCTGACGTGGCCGTCCCGGCCATTCGACGATTCCGTCAAGTCTAATGTAAGACCACCCCACGGGCCGACCTGAAGCAGCGTAGAATCCCGGTTCTTGACAGAATGGTCAGGTCCAAATCGCAGGCCTCCGCTGAGGCTCTTCCGGGACGGGAAGGGATAGCCAGCGTGGAGGTCACCTACCCGCCTGAGGCCGACGCGTTCCGCCAAGAGGTGCGACAGTTCCTCGACCGAAACCTGCCGGTCGACTGGCCGGGCTTCGGCGCGCTGGAGCATGAGGAGGCGGAGAAGTTCAGCCGCCAGTGGCGCCGGACGCTCTTCGAGAACGGGCTCCTCGGCCTCAGCTGGCCGCCGGAGTACGGCGGAGGGGGTCGGTCGAAGTTGGAGCAGATCGTGCTGGCCGAGGAGCTGGCCCGGGCCCGGGTCCCATCTGGGAGGGTGACCGACACCACGACCGTGAAGATGATGGGAAACACGCTCGTGCGGTGGGGAACGGAGGAGCAGAAACGACGCTTTCTGCCGCGGATTCTCTCCGGCGAGGACGTGTGGGTC
>DATGAX010000572.1:0-5025 GCA_035312965.1 Acidimicrobiales bacterium | reverse complement strand
CTGCGCCTTCACCGGGCCGCCCCGCATCGTGAGGGTGCACGGGAAGGGACGGGTGGTGCAGAAGGGCGACCCCGAGTTCGCCGAGCTGGCGGCTCGCTTCCCCGGCGCCGACGGCATCGGGGTCCGCTCCGTGATCGTCGTCGAGGCGCGACGGATCTCGGATTCGTGCGGGTACGCGGTGCCGCTGATGGGCTTCGACGCGCATCGCACCACGCTCGACGAGTGGGCGGCCCGCAAGGGCGGCGACGGCGTCACCGAGTACTGGGCGGAGAAGAACGCGGCCAGCCTCGACGGGCTGCCCGGGCTGGCCGTCTGAGGGTTCAGGCCGGCTTGGCGATGGTCGCCAGTGCTCGGTCCGGCTCCCAGTGGGCCCGCAGCGAGGTGATGAGCCCCGCCTCGTCGACGGTGTAGATCAGCACGCAGTCGATGTCCATGGTGCTGCCGTCGGCGATGGTCGTCGTGATCCGGGTGACGTTGGCGCAGCACGGCCCGTTGGCGAACGAGTCGGTGATGTGGAACTTGAAGTCCTTGATCATCCCGACGTAGGAGTCCCAGAACGCCGATATCCCCTCCGCCCCCCGGTGGCCCTTCCCCTCGGGGTCGAGGAACGACGGTCCGACCGGATCCTCGATCAGGGCGTCGGGCGCGAACAGTGCCAGCCAGTCCTCTTTGACCCCGCGGGCGACCGTGGCGTTGGAAAGCTGAGCAGCGGTGCGGGCCGGGTGTTCCCAGTCGGGAGCGTCCCAGGTGATGGCGTCGGAGTCGACCATGGGTCGAGATGCTACCGTTCGCCCACATGTGGGACTTCTCCACCGAACCCGAGTTCCAGGCCAAACTCGACTGGGTCGAGCAGTTCTGCCGGGAGGAGATCGAGCCGCTCGAGCTGCTCTTCCCGTACGCGGTGCGGCTGGCCCGGCGCGACCCGAAGATGAAGGCTCTGGTCCAGCCCCTGCAGGACCAGGTGCGCGAGCAGGGACTGTGGGCGGTGTTCCTGGACGGGGAGCTGGGCGGCCCGGGCTTCGGTCAGCTCAAGCTGGCTCTCCTCAACGAGATCCTCGGCCGCTACCCGTCGGCGCCGGCCATGTTCGGCTGCCAGGCCCCCGACACCGGCAACATGGAGATCCTGGCCGCCTACGGCACCGCGGAGCAGAAGGAGCGGTGGCTGGGGCCGCTGATGCGCCAGGAGCTGTTCTCCGCCTACTCGATGACCGAGCCGGAGGGTGGCTCGGACCCGAACCTGTTCAAGACCCGCGCCGTCCGTGACGGCGAGGAGTGGGTGATCAACGGGGAGAAGTGGTTCACCAGTGCCGGCCGCCACGCCGACCTCCTGTTCGTGATGTGCACCAACGGCATCTTCATCGTGCCCCGCGACGCGCCGGGCGTCGAAGTGCTCGACTACCCGCGCAACCACGACCACATCCGCTACAACGACGTCCGGATCCCCCTCGACCATCTGCTCGGACCCGAGGACGGCGCCAAGGTCCTGGCCCAGCGCCGACTGGGCGGCGGGCGCATCCACCACGCCATGCGCGCCATCGCGCAGTGCAAGCGGGCCTTCGACATGATGTGCGAGCGGGCCCTCTCCCGTGAGTCGCACGGCAAGGTGATCGCCGAGCACCAGATGGTGCAGGAGGCCATCGCCGACTCCTACGCCGAGATCAACATGCTGCGCCTAATGGTGCTCTGGACGGCGTGGTCGATCGACCAGTCGAGCACGGCCGAGACCCGCACCCAGATCGCGGCGTGCAAGTACACCGCGGCCAAGGTGCTGCGCGACGTGTCGTACCGGGCCATCCACATCTTCGGGTCGTTGGGCATCACGGACCTCACCCCGCTCCAGGGCATGTGGGCCAGCGCCCCGACCATGTCGGTGATGGACGGCGTCGACGAGGTGCACAAGGTCACGGTGTCGCGCAACGTGCTCAAGGAGTACCGGCCCCACGACGGGCTGTGGCCGACGGAGTACTTCCCCGCCAAGCGGGAGGCGGCCCGCAAGAAGTTCGCCGACCTATTCGAACGGGACCCCGACCTGGCCAAGTACTCCGATGCGATGCTGCGCCGGGCCGGCGCCCACTGACGGCTCCTACGCCGCGCTGCTGACCCAGGTGCCGTACATCTCGGCGTAGCGGCCGCCGAGGGCGATCAGCTCGTCGTGGGAGCCCGATTCAATGAGGCGGCCTCCGTCCACAACCATGATGCGGTCGGCCCGCATGGCGGTGCTCAGCCGGTGGGCGATGAGGATGGCGGTGCGCCCCTGCAGCAGGATGTCGAGCGCGGCCTCGATCTTGGTCTCCGACGCCAGATCCAGGTTGGACGTGGCCTCGTCCAGCACCAGGACACGGGGGCGGCCCATGAACGCCCGGGCCAGGGCCAGCAGCTGGCGTTCGCCGGAGGAGAGGGACTGGCCCCGCTCGTGCACGACGGTGTCGAGGCCGGCCGGCATGCGCTCGACCACCTCGACCAGGCCGACGGCCCGCAGCGCCTCCCAGATCTCGGCGTCGGTGGCGTCGGGGCGGGCGAAGGCGATGTTGTCCCGGACGGTACCGGCGAAGAGGAACGGCTCCTGCGGCACCACGCCGAGCTGGCCCCGCAGCGAGGCGATCCCGGCGTCGCGAATGTCACGGCCGTCGATCAACACCCGCCCGGCCGACACGTCGTAGAACCGGGTGACCAGCTTGGCCAGGGTGGACTTGCCCGCCCCGGTGGGGCCCACGAAGGCGACCGTCTCGCCCGCCCTGATGTCCAGGTCGACGTCTCGGATGACCGGCGCTCCCCCGTCATAGCCGAACGTGACCCCCTCGAAGACGATGTCGCCCTGGATCGGGGGAAGCGGTACGGCGTCGTCTTTTTCCATGACACCCGGCCGGGTATCGAAGAGCGTGCGCAACTTGACCAGCGAGGACTGGCCCTGCTGGAACACGTTGTACTGCTGCACCAACAGCTGGATGGGGTTGGTGAACCGGCTCATGTACAGGAAGAAGGCGGTCAGGCCACCCACGGTGAGCGACCCGTGCAGCACCATCTCGCCTCCGATGGCGAGCATGCCGGCCTGGGCCAGATAGCCGAGCATCTGCGTGCCCGGCCCGTACACGGCGTTGATCCGACCGGTGTAGTAGTTGGCGTCCCGGTACGACCCGACGACGTTGCGGTGGTGGACGACGTTGGCCGCCTGGCGGTTGTTGGCCGTCACGACCCGTATCCCCTGCAGCGTCTCCGACAGGTCGGTCAGCACCCCGGCGATCCCGTCCCGTACCCGGTCGTAGCCCCGCTGCGATGCGGACTGGAACCAGATCGACGACACGATGAGGACGGGCATCACCATGAGCACGGCGAAGAGGGCGAGCAGCGCGTTGGTGGTGAAGAGGATCACCATGATCACGACCATGGTCAGACCTTGTACGGCCAGCTGAGCCAGGCCGTCCTGCAGCAGCTGCTGCAGGTTCTCGATGTCGCTGGTCATGCGGGTCATGATCACGCCCGCCTTCTCACCGGTGTAGAAGTCCAGCCCCAGCCGCTGCAGGTGGGTGAACACCCGGATCCGCAGATCGTGCATCACCCCCGCCGCCAACCGCCCGGTGATCTGCACCATCGCCCGCTGGGCCAGGGCGGTGATCACGATGGACAGGAAGTACAGGCCGCCGACCACCCAGATGACGTTGATGTCGTGGCGGATCATCCCGTGGTTGATCCCGTAGCTGATGAGCTGCGGGCCGGCCTGGTTGGCCACGCTCACCACTGCGACGAGCACCGCCGCGGTCAGGCCCAGCCGCCAGTGACGGAACACCAGGCGGCGCAGGGTCAGCCTGGGCAGGTCACCGGGGCGGGGGCGGTACGTGAAGTGGACGGCCGGCTCGCCGTGGTCCGGCTCGTCGGCCAGGAGCCGATCGACGCCAGCCTGCATCTCGCTCGGCACGCCGGCGAAGGGCAGGCCCCCGCCGGGATTGGCCGCCGATCCGTGCCCGCCGAACACCGGGCCGCCCATCACCATCATCGGGCTCCGTCCGCGGGCTCGACCGGCTCGAGGTCGGCGACCTGGGCCAGCACCTCGGCGTACAGCGGCTCATGGTCCAGCAGCTCGGCGTGGGTGCCCTGGGCCACCACCCGGCCGCCCTCGACCAGCACGACCCGGTCGGCCAGGGCGATGGTCGACAGCCGGTGGGCCACGATGATGGTGGTGCGGCCCTGCATCAGGCCCCGCAGACTGCGGTGGATGGCCTTCTCCACCTGCACGTCCACCGCGCTGGTGGCGTCGTCCAGCACGAGGACGGGTGGGTTGACGAGGAGGGTGCGGGCGATGGCGATGCGCTGGCGCTGCCCGCCCGACAACGTGTAGCCCCGCTCGCCGACCACCGTGTCGTAGCCGTCGGCCAGCTCGCGGATGAACCCGTCGGCGCCCGCCGCGACGGCGGCCGCCTCGATGTCGGCGAAGTCGGCGTCGGGGCGACCGTAGGCGATGTTGTCCCTGACCGACATGGAGAAGAGGAACGGCTCGTCGAGGACGATGCCGACGTGGGCCCGCAGGCTGGCCAGCGTCACGTCGCGCACGTCGTGGCCGTCGACGAGCACCGCCCCTGCGGTTACGTCGTAGAAGCGGTCCAGCACCCGGGCCACCGTCGACTTGCCCGATCCCGTGCGGCCGACCAGGGCTACGGTCTCCCCCGGCGCCACATGCAGGTCGAACCCGTCGAGCACGGCCGGACCGTCCGCGGTGTAGGAGAACGTGACGTCGCGGAAGCGCACCTCGCCGGCGCACCGGTCGAGATCCATGGCGCCCGGCCGGTCGGTCACCGCGGGGGGCTGGTCGAGGATCTCGTAGATGCGCTGTGCCGAGGCCGATGCCCGCTGGCCCAGCATGATCAGCATGCCGAGCATCTGGAACGGCATCTGCAGCAGCACGATCCAGAAGCTGAACGTGAGGATGGTGCCCACGTGCAGGTGGTCGTGGACCACCAGGTACCCGCCGAAGAGCAGGACCATGGCCAACCCCAGCTGCGACAGGTTCTGCACCACCGGGGTGAACTGGGC
>DATGAX010000571.1:0-2280 GCA_035312965.1 Acidimicrobiales bacterium | reverse complement strand
TCCAACGGCGTCGACCTGGTCCTCGGGGTACCCATCCGGTTCGGGATCGGTTTCGGGCTCCCCGAGCCTCAGACGGTCCCGTACCTGCCGACCGGCCGGGCCTGCTTCTGGGGCGGTTGGGGCGGTTCGGTGATCCTGATGGATCTCGAGCGGCGCACCACGTTCGCCTACATGATGAACAGGATGGCCGACGGGATCATCGGGTCGGCCCGGGCCGAGTCCTACCTGCGACCGGCCTACGAGGCGCTGGGCGCGGGCTGAGCCCGCGGATCCCCGGGATGGGGCGGCGGCCCGGCGGCCCCGGCGGTGGGGAGGGTCAGGGTGAACGAGCTGCCCTGCTCGGCCCGGCATTCGAGGCTCAGGGAACCGCCGTGCAGCTGGACGATCTGGCGGGCCAGGGCCAGGCCGACCCAGTTGCCCGGCCCGGGATGCGTGTCGCCGCCGTACTCGAACGGGGCGAACAGGCGCTCCGGGTCCGTGAGCGCGGGAGCAGGACCCGTGTGGCCGACGCCGATCAGCACCTGCCCGGCGTGGATCCGGGCATCCAGTGACACAGTCCCCCCGGTCGGGGTGAAGGCCACGGCGTCGCGCACCACCGATTCGACCGCCTGGGCCAGGCGGACCGGGTCGACGTCGAGGTCGGCGACGTCGGGGTCGAGGCGCCACTCGAAGCCGACCGAGGCGCGCTCGGCCGCCTCGCTGGCCCGCCGGCAGGCCGGCTCGAGGACCTCGGCCAGCGCCGTCCGGCGGCGGGCCAGCTGCAACCGGCCGGCATCGGCCTTGGCCAGGTCGAGGATGTCGTTGATCAGGTCGAGCAGGTGGTGGCCGGCGGCCGCGATGTCGGCCACGTACTCCGCCTGCTTGGGGGCCAGCGCCCCGAACATCTCCTGCTGGAGAGCGTCGGCGAAGCCGATGATGGCGTTGAGGGGGGTGCGCAGCTCATGGCTCATAGAGGCGAGGAACTCGCTCTTGTGGTGGCTGGCCGTGCGCAGCTGCCGGTTGACCTCCTCGGCGTCGGCCCGGGCCTGGCGCTCCGACTGGGCCAAGGCCGAGAGGTAGGGGAGCCAGCGGGCCATGATGGCGCTGGCCGCCACGAGGCCGACGGTCACCGCCCACCGCAGGATGCCGACGCCGACGTGGGTCTCGTGCAGCACCGTGGCGCCGTATACGACGGCGATCTCGACGCCGATGACGGCCGCCCGGCGCAGCCGGAAGAACGTGAAGGCGGCCATGCCCTGGAGCATCAGGATCATCGCCAGCGAGCTGGTGAGGCCGTGCCTGACCGAGTAGACGTACCAGCCGGTCGAGGCGACGGCGACGATCATGCCGGCGTACAGGCCGTTGGCCGACACCCGGGACCGGGGCAGCAGCAGGGCGATACCGGCCACCACTCCGAAGATGGTGATGTACGGCCAGCCCCAGAGGTGCAGGTGGCGGGGCGCGCCCGGTAGGACGGGCAGCAGCCCGAACGTCACGCTCTCGATCAGGGCGGCGGTCCCGGCGATGCGGGCCCGGGAGCGGGCCAGGCCGTCACGGCCCTCGAGGTGGGCCAGCACGCTGCGCCCCTCCAGGGCGCCCGGCTCGATGGCCTGCTCGGCGCCGCTCGGCTCGCCGGCGTCGCCGGCTGAGGTCGAGGCCGACCCGGCCGACACCGGCCGGCGGGGGAGCGACAGCAGGAAGGTGGCGCCGCGGTCGGTCTCCGGCGCCACGCCCAGCGTTCCGCCGTGGGCCTCTGCCAGCCGCCGGGCCACCGCCAGCCCGAGGCCGGTGCCCGGCGCCCCGGTCGTGGCCACCGGCCCCTGCTCGAAGGCGGCGAAGATCCGGTCCCGGTCGCCTTCCGGCACCCCCGGGCCGTCATCGGTGACGGTGATGAAGACGACCTCGCCCGCCTCCCGGGCCCGCACCTCGACCCGGCCGCCCCGCGGCGTGAACTTGATGGCGTTGGACAGCAGGTTGAGCAGGATCTGCTTGACCTTGCGCTCGTCGGCCAGCACGGCGCCGACCGACCGGGGACAGTCCGAGGTGAGACTGATCCCGGCCCGCTGGGCCTGGTCGCGGAAGACGGCGACGGACTGGCCGACCAGGTTGCGCACGAGGCAGGTCTCGAGGGTCAGCTCGATGCGGCCCTTCTCGACCTTGCCCACGTCGAGTACGTCGTCGACCAGGGCCAACAGATGGCTGCCGGAGGCACGGATGTCGCCGAGGTAGTCGGTCTGCTTGGCCGTCAGCGGGCCGGCCATGCCGGCGCAGAGCATCTCCGAGAAGCCGATGACCGCGTTG
>DATGAX010000570.1:0-4436 GCA_035312965.1 Acidimicrobiales bacterium | reverse complement strand
GAGGTGGAGTGGGACCGGGACAGCACGGGAAGCTTCGTCGCCGCCGTCGAGCTCAAGGCTCTGGACCGGACCCGGCTCGGGGTCGACGTGTGGAAGGTGATCTCCGACAACCACCTCAACATCCTGCGCAGCGACTCGCTCACCGGTGCCGACCGGGTGTCGCGCATGCGCTTCGAGTTCGAGCTGGCCGACCCGGCCCACCTGGACTCGCTGCTGGCCGCCCTCAAGCGGATCGACAGCGTGTACGACGCCTACCGGGTGCTGCCCAACCGGGGCTAGCCGGCCGGGCCCGGCGATCCCGCCGATCAGCGGACAGGAACTGTCCGCATAGGGCGCCATACTCGGGCCCATGAGCACTGAGCGCACGGACCTGATCACCACCCTGGACAAGCACCGCGGCTTCCTCCGCCAGACCGTCGCCGGCCTGGACGACCAGCAGGCGGCCCGCACCACCACGGTGAGCACCCTCTGCGTCGGCGGGCTGATCAAGCACGTGGCCGCGGTGGAGCACACCTGGCGGCGCTTCGTCGAGGTCGGTCCCCAGGCCTTCGCCGAAGCGGGCCGGACCTCGTCGTACGAGGAGGGCTTCCGGATGCTGCCCGGCGAGACGCTGGGCGGCCTGCTCAAGGAGTACGAGGCGGTGGCGGCCGACACCAACCGGCTCATCGAGAGTCTGCCCTCCCTGGACGGCGACCACCCGCTGCCGGAGGCGCCCTGGTTCGAGCCGGGGGCCCGCTGGTCGGCCCGGCGGGTGTTCATGCACATCCTGGCCGAGACGGCGCAGCACGCCGGGCACGCCGACATCATCCGGGAATCGTTGGACGGCGCCCGCACGATGGGTTAGACCAGGCGGGTGGCCGACCGCCGTTACGCCGACGCCGCGGGGCGGGTGGGGGACTGGCTGTCGGCCACCGCCCAGCGGTCGAGGGACGGCTGGTACTGGTACGAGAAGCCGGGCGTGACCGAGCTCGAAGCGGGCGTGGGGTGGGGGACCGGGGGCCCGCCCCTCTTCTTCGTGGAGCTGTTCCGCACGACGGGAGACGCCAGGTGGCTGGAGCCGGCCGTGCAGGCCGCGAGGTGGATGCACGCCCATCTCGAGGAACTGGCCGGCAAGTGGGCCGGGTGCGGGCTGTTCACCGGCGTGGGCGGCTGGGTGATGTTCGCCGACGAGCTGGCCGCCGCCACCGGCGACGACGCCCACCGGGCCCTGTCCCGGGACACCCTGCAGCTGATCGTCGACCGGGCGGAGGCGACCGACGCAGGGGTGCACTGGCACGGGTTCGCGGAGATCATGTGGGGCACGGCGGGCATCGGGTGCATCCTCTTGGACCAGGGTCCCGAGCACGCCGAATTGGCGGTGGCGGCGGGCGACTGGCTCCTGGCCCAGGCCGAGGCCGCGCCGGGCGGGGGGGTGCGGTGGACGCTCGGCCCGCAGTGGGTGGCCGACCACCCCGACCGGGTGCGGTACTTCCCCAACTTCGCCCACGGGGCGGCCGGCAACGGCTTCTTCCTCGCCAAGCTGGCCCAGGCGACCGGCCACAGCCGGTTCCTCGACGGGGCGCACCGGGCCCTCGAGTGGATCCTCACCACGGTTCGCCGGGACGGGGACACGGCGGCCGCCTACCACCACGATCCGGACGGCACCGACCTGTACACCCTGGGGTGGTGCCACGGGCCGCCCGGCCTGGCCTGGTTCCTGCGCCAGCTGGAGTTGACGGAGAACGATCCGTCGAGGCGCGACTGGATCCGCCGCTGCGCCCGGGCCGACGCCACGAGCGGCATACCCGAGCAGCGCGAGCCCGGCTTCTGGGACAACGTCGCCCGCTGCTGCGGCTCGGCCGGCGTGGCCGAGTTCTTCCTCGATCTGCACACCCTGGAGGGCGACGACGCCGACCTGGCGTTCGCCCGGGTGATGGTCGACGACATCCTGGCCCGGGGGACGGAGGACGAGGCCGGCATGCGGTGGTCGAACATCGAGTTCCGCAACGAGGACCCGGTGCTGCCGGCCGAGCCCACGTACCTGCAGGGCGCGTCGGGCATCGGCAGCACGCTGTGCCGGCTCGACCGCCACGAGCGCGGCGACCGGTGGGTGCTGAAATGGCCCCACGCCCCTACGTGGGGTGCCGGGTAACCTGACGGGCTATGCCTGAACTCCGGCACCCGCCGGGAACCTTCGACGTCCTGCCGGCTCAGTCCGGCCCGTGGGAGGTGGTCCTGACGACCTTCGCCCGCGTCGCGGCGGGCGCCGGGTACGGGCTGATCATCACGCCCACCTTCGAGGACCTGGGCGTGTTCCAGCGCATCGGCGAGTCGACGGACGTGGTGCGCAAGGAGATGTTCGACTTCGTGGACAAAGGGCAGCGCCATGTGGCCCTCCGCCCCGAGCAGACCGCGTCGGTCGTGCGCGCCTTCATCCAGCACCACCCGGTCACCCCCTGGAAGGCGTGGTACGCCGGTTCGCAGTTCCGCCACGAGCGGCCCCAGGCCGGGCGCTACCGGGAGTTCCACCAGCTCGGCATCGAGGCCATCGGCAGCGCCGACGCCGACCTGGACGCGGAGGTGATCGCCCTCGGCTGGGAGTACTACCGAGCCCTCGGCATCACCCGGATGGAGCTCCTGCTCAATTCGCTGGGCGACGAGAAGTGCCGACCCGCCTACCGGGAAGCCCTTCTCGCCTACCTCGCCGGTCATCGCGACGAGCTGTGCCGCGAGCACCGGGCCCGCCTCGAGGAGAACCCGTTGCGGGTGCTCGACTGCAAGAAGCCGGAGTGCCGCTCCGTCGTGTCCGGCGCGCCCCGCCAGATCGACTACCTCTGCGACGACTGTGCCGCCCACTTCGGCCGGGTCCGGGACGGGCTCGGCGCTTTGTCCATACCCTTCACCATCGACCCGCTGCTCGTGCGCGGCCTGGACTACTACACCCGGACCGCGTTCGAGTACGTCGGCGTGGGGCTGGAGTCGGCCCAGAACGCCCTCGGCGGCGGCGGCCGCTACGACGGCCTCGTGGCCGCCATGGGCGGACCCGACACGCCGGCGGTCGGATTCGCCCTCGGTATCGAGCGGATCCTCCTGGCCCTCGAAGGGGAGGGCCTCACCCCCGCCCCGCCCGCCCCGCTCCACGCCTTCGTCGTGGACCTGACCGGGGGCGGGGCGGCCCGGGATCTCACCGCCCGCCTGCGCGCCGCCGGCTACCGGGTCGACCGGAGCTTCGACGGCCGGTCGGCCAAGAGCCAGTTCAAGGCGGCCGACCGCTCCGGCGCCCGACTGGCACTGGTGATCGGTGAGGACGAGGCCCGGGACGGAACCATCGGGCTCAAGGACCTCATCGAGGGCGGCGGGCAGGTGACCGTGCCCGCCGGGCAGATCCTCGACGAGCTGGCCGGGCGCCTAGGGTAAGGGCCCTTGAGCGCCGCCGCCGTCGCCCTGACCGCCCTGATCACCGGCGTGGTGTTGACCGTGCTGGGCGCCGCCGTGTCGCTGCGCCGCAGCGCCCGGGAGCTGCGGCTGCTGGTCGAGGAGATGACCGACCACGCGGCCGACGTGATCGGCGACGCCGAGGCCACGATCGCCCGGGCCCGAGGCGAGCTGGATCGGGTCGACGACCTGGTCGGCTCGGCCGAGGCCATCACCCACACGGTCGGATCGGCGTCACGGGTGGCCCACGCCGCGCTGTTCAGCCCGCTGATCAAGCTCCTGGCCTTCGGGGCCGGCACGGCGAGGGCCGGCCGGCGGTTCCGGGACGGGCAGTAGTGCTCAAGCGGATCAGATGGCTGATGACCGGTGCCGCGGTCGGCTTCGGCGGCTCGGTGTGGCTCCAGCGCCGGCTCAAGGAGGCGGCGGGGCGCTACCGGCCGGCCGGTGTGGCCGGGGCGGCGGCGGCCCGGGCCAAGGACGCGCTGGCCGAGGGTCGGGCCGCCATGCGGGCCCGCGAGGCCGATCTACGGGGGTCGGCTGGCAGGCGCCGGGCCGGTAGGCCGTAGTCTGGAGGGCTGACATGGACGCCAACGCCCTTCGCCGCGCCTTCATGCAGTTCTTCGTCGAGCGCGGCCACACCGCGGTGGCGTCATCGGGCCTGATACCCCACCACCCCCGCGCGCCTCTCTTCACGAACGCCGGGATGAACCAGTTCATCCCGTACTTCCTCGGGGAGGAGCAACCCCCCTACCGGCGGGCGGCCAGCGTCCAGAAGTGCGTCCGCATCCGGGGCAAGCACGACGACATCGACCTTATCGGCCGCACCACCCGCCACCTCACGTTCTTCGAGATGCTCGGCAACTGGAGCTTCGGCGACTACTTCAAGGAAGACGCCATCAAGTGGTCGTGGGAGCTGCTCACCGAGGTCGTGGGCTTCGACGGCGACCGGATCTGGATCACCGTCCACGAGACCGACGACGAAGCTGAAGCCATCTGGCACGAGCAGATGGGCGTCCCCATGG
>DATGAX010000569.1:0-3195 GCA_035312965.1 Acidimicrobiales bacterium | reverse complement strand
CGTCGACGCCGGCCACGGGCCAATCCGGGAGCCGGCGGCCCTCGCCCGCACGGCGGCCGCCCGGGCCCGGGCCGGCGTGGCTGCCTCGACGGTCATCGTGAAGTCGTAGCGCCCTGCACCGGCGGCGCCGGCAGAGCGATGCTAGCCAGCCACCGAGGTCAGGGCAAGTCTGGGTGGACTAGGGCTCCTTCGGAGTTCGGTTCCTTGATTTTCTCCAGAGATCGCTACGCAGCCATGCGGGCCTCCCCAGCGAGCCGTGAGACGGCCTGATCGATGGCACGCAGAGCATCCCGGAGCTCCGGTGCGGCCCTGGCCTGCGGCCCAGCTCCGCCGGCGGCGAACAGGGGGTCGATGATCCGTCGGTAGCTCTTGGTGTAGAAGAGGCAGATGCGGATGCCCTCGGGTGTGAGGACGTAGGTGTAGGACTTGCCGATCCGCTCGATCAACCCGTTGGTGCGCAGGCGCCACAGGTCGTAGCTCATCTGGTTCGGTCCGTAGGGCGTGCCGAGCAACGTCGCCACCAGGGGCCGGAGGCTCTTGTTGGTGAGCCCCTGGATCTGGTGGAGGCAAAGAGTGAGGGCCGCCATCAGCGCCATGACGCGTGGATCCCCGTAGCGCAAGGCCACGGTTCGTGAGCCGGCACATCCGTCCGGCAGTGCGACCCGCTCAAACAGCGAGGTCGACAGGTCCGGCGCGGAGGCGACCCTCAGGACGTCAAGCGTACGTCGGTTGACGGCCCGGGCGATGGCCCCGAGGGTCCCCAGATGCTCGATGCGGCGTTGCACCCCGACGTCGGTCGGGTTGTTCACCTGCAGCTCCAGACGTGCACCCCTCCCTTCTTTCAGGTACAGCTTCTCCCGGGAGCTCTTGTAGTAGATCGAGACCCGGGGCTCGACCCCCTCGTGCATGAGCACGGTGCGGAACAGCCCCGGCGTGTTCTTCTGCACCCGCCGGCCGAAGATGAGCTGGATCTCCGAGGGACGCCCGAGCGTGGCCGAGGACTCCACCACCCGGTCGAAGAAGGCCCGTGCCCGGGCGGGGCGGTCCAGGATGAGCGTGCGGGAGAACTCGACCTGGTTCATGGAGGCCTCCCAGAAAAAGCCGGCATCGAAGTCCTTCGGCCCCAGCGGCAGGGGAACTCTGGACAGGGAGCGTTCGAAGAGGTCCTGGACCTGGGGGCCGGCGAGGCGGCAGCAGAGCTGCTTCACCGCATCGGAGTCCTCCACGGCGGCGAAGCCGTTGGCGAGGGGGGTGTAGGCGATCCCCTTCTTCTCGAGCTGGCGCTTGCACCACTCGTGCCCGTTGCACCACAGCTTGCCCGGGTAGGGGAAGTATGCCGCCATCTTCAAGAAGGTCGGGCCCCACTCCTCGTCCATGGCGTAGAAGTAGTACACGGTCACCCGGCGATCCACCTTCTTGAAGGAGTAGTGGGGACAGCCCGTGTCAGGGTCCCGGCGGACGTCGGTGCCCATCATGACCCACTGGATCTCCTGCGCCTTGCCGATCAGGGCCACCCCGGGCTCTTTCATCTTCTGCAGGTACGGGGTGGCGACGTCGATCTTGCGCTGCCCCGCCTTGAAGGTGAGCATCTCGATCCCGTTGTCCTCGGCGAAGGCTGCCACGGCCTTCCGGTAGGCGTCCCCCATCGGGCGGAACAGCGCCGGGGAGGGGATCGGGTTGGCTCGGTGGTCGTGCAGGAAGTAGATGACGCCGCCGGGGGTCTGCAGCTTCGGCTGGTAGACGTTTAGGTAGAGGCGGTCGAAGCACTCGACGTCGAGGGTGACGTGGCCCTCCAGCAACTCAGCGAGCGAAGGCGACGGGGTGGTGGCCATGGACTTCCCTTCCGCGGACGGTCGTCATCGGAGATGGGGAAGGGTTCCAGATTCTATGCCTGAGGCAAGCTCGGACCCACCTGCGGGGCACGCGTCAGCTCACGCGCTACGGACCTCGTTGTTCTCGGCGGTCCGAGGTTGCCTCACTGGAAGGCTGGTGTTTTTCGCCGTAGGTGCTCGCGATCGGCTCTTGCCTCCAGGAGAATGACCACCAGGTAGGTCACTTCCCCCGGAGGAGCCCCGATGACCCTGGGCAAGGCTGAGCGCCAATTCGACATCCTCGACGAGAACCGCCGGTTCTGCGAGAAGCTGGTCGGCGAGAACTCGATCTACTCGCTGCTGCACCGCGAGCGGGACCAGCTCTTCCCCGACGAGATGTTCGCCGACCTGTTCGCCGATCGGGGCCGGCGCTCGATCCCTCCCAGCGTCGTGGCCACCGTCATGGTGCTGGAGAAGTTCGAGTCTTGCTCGGACCGGGAGGCGGTGGAGCGCTTCACCTTCGACCTGCGCTGGAAGTACGCGGCGGGGGTGGAGGGCTTCACCGAGGGCTTCGACCACACGGTACTGGTGAACATGCGGGCACGCCTCAGGGCCTCCGCCGACCCGGACCGGATCTTCCGGGTGTCCAAGGAGGTGGCAGCCGACGCCGGGCTCATTGGCGTCCGCCGGGTACTCGACTCCACCCCGCTCTATGACGCCGTGGCCACCCAGGACACCGTGACGCTCATCCGGGCCGCCATCCGGGGTCTGCTGCGAGTCGCCGACGACGAGCTGGAGGCCGAGATCCGCAGGTACCTGCGCCGGGACGACGACTACGCCCGGGCCGGCAAGCCCTCCTGCGACTGGGACGACGCCGCCGCCCGTGAGGAGCTGATCGACGCCCTGGTGCGTGACGGCCTGGAAGCCCTCAAGGAGCTGGAGGGGCGAAGCCTCACCCTCGAGGTGAGGCAGGCTGCCGAACTTCTGGCCACCGTCATCGGCCAGGACATCGAGCAGACCGAGGACGGGACCTTCCGCATCGCCCGGCGGACCGCCCCCGACCGCGTGATCTCCACGGTGGATCCCGAGGCCCGCCACGGCCACAAGTCCTCGGCGCACGGCTTCGACGGGTACAAAGGCCACATCGCCATCGATCCCGACTCCGAGATCATCACCGAGGCCGAGGTGGGGGCGGGGAACAAGGGAGACGGCGAGATGCTCCCAGCGCTGCTTCCCGAGTTCCTGCCCCCCGCCGAGGCGGCGTCCCCCCACGGCCAGACCGACGATGCGCTCGAGACCCCGCCGGGCGCCGGGGAGCCGGGCCACGAGCCGGCGACGGGATCCGGCCCCCACGACGTTTCCGAACCCCACGATGTCCTCGACG
>DATGAX010000568.1:0-2820 GCA_035312965.1 Acidimicrobiales bacterium | reverse complement strand
CCTCCCTCGACCTGGGCCTTGATCCGGTCCAGTGTCCGGCGCATCCCCTGCTCGTTGGTCTGCCCGCGCGCCCAGCCGGCCAGCGCCCAGTAGACGCGCAGCAGGAGCACCGGCGCCAGCTGGAACGACTCGGTCACCTCGGTGACGCCGTCGCCGGGCTTCAGCTCGTACTTCCAGGTGTTGGTCGGCCGGCCGTTGGTGAGCACGTGGAAGGCGAAGACCCGGCCCGGATCGCTCTCGGTCACCTCGCACGTCGTCCAGTAGACCGGTCCCCGGCCGTTGCGCTTCACGTGGCCGCGGAAGCGGGCTCCGACGGCCGGGCCGGTGGCCGGCGCCACCCACTCCGCCTCGAAGGTCTCGGGGCTGTAGGCCCCGATCCGGGTGACGTCGCTCACCAGCTCCCAGATGCGCTCGGGGTCGGCCTTCATCGGTACTGTCACTGAACCTTGCACGACCGGATTGTGCCAGAGTTTCAAGGGAGGCTCGGCCGAACACCGGGGGAACCACACCTATGCAAGTACCGCTCACCGTCCGCGACTTCCTGGATCGGGCCGTCGGGGTGTACGGGGGACGCACCGCGTTGATAGACGAACCGGGAACGCCCGGGTCCCTGGGTTCGCTCACCTACTCCGACCTCGAAGCCCGCAGCCGGGGGTTGGCCCTGGCCCTGGAGGAGATGGGCGTCGGATTCGGCGAGCGGGTGGCCATCGTGAGCCCCAACGCGGCCCGCTTCATGATCTCGTTCTTCGGTGTCAGCGGTTACGGCCGGGTCCTCGTTCCGGTCAACTTCCGCCTCAACGCCGAAGAGGTGCAGTACATCATCGACCACTCGGGGGCGTCGGTGATGCTCGTCGACCCCGAGGTCGACGAGGCCCTCGGCTCCGTCGGTGCGAAGGAGCGGATCCTCCTGGACGGGCAGGCCGACCGCGACCTGTTCGCAGCCGCGGCGGCGGGCCGCCGGCCGGCGGATTGGGACGCGGACGAGAACGCCACCGTCAGCATCAACTACACCAGTGGGACGACGGCCCGCCCGAAGGGGGTGCAGCTCACCCACCGGAACTGCTGGCTCAACGCCGCCATCTTCGGTTGGCACACCACGGTGACCGACCGGGACGTGTTCTTGCACACGCTGCCGATGTTCCACTGCAACGGTTGGGGGATGCCCTACGCGGTCACCGCGATGGGGTGCCGCCAGGTGGTGCAGCGCAAGGTCGACGGCGAGCAGATCCTGTCGCGGGTCGAGGAGCACGGCGTGACCCTGATGTGCGGCGCGCCGGCGGTGGTGGCCGCCATCCTCGACGCCGCCGCGGCCCGCCTCGACCGGGGCGAGGCGGTCCCCGGCCGGGACCGGGTCCGCATCGTCGTCGCCGGCGCGCCGCCCCCGTCGCGAACCATCGAGCGGGTGGAGCAGGAGCTGGGCTGGGAGTTCATCCAGATCTACGGTCTCACGGAGACGGCCCCGCTGCTGACCATCAACCGGGCCCGCCCGGAGTGGGATGCCCTCGACGGGGCCGAGCGGGCCCGCCGCCTCTCGATGGCCGGCGTGCCGGCGGTGGGCGTCCGCATCGAGACCGATGCCGAAGGGGAGGTCCTGGCCCGGAGCAACCACGTGTTCGAGGGGTACTGGAGCCAGCCCGAGGAGTCGGCGAAAGCACTGGCGGGCGGCTGGTTCCACACCGGGGACGGGGGCTACCTGGCCGACGACCATCACCTGGTCATCTCGGACCGCAAGAAGGACGTGATCATCACCGGGGGCGAGAACGTGTCGTCCATCGAGGTCGAGGACTGCCTCTACCAGCACCCGGCGGTGGCCGAAGTCGCCGTCATCGGTGTGCCCGACGACAAGTGGGGTGAGACGGTCAAGGCCCTGGTCGTCCTGCGCGGGGGGGCGTCGGCCACCGAAGCGGACCTGATCGACTTCGCCCGCCAGCGCATGGCCCACTACAAGTGCCCGACGTCGGTGGAGATCCGGGACAGCCTGGTCCGTACGGCCACAGGGAAGCTGCAGAAGTTCAAGCTGCGGGCGCCCTACTGGGAAGGGCGCGACCGGCTGGTGTCGGGGGGCTGACCGCTCGACCGCCGGACAGGCCGCCGAGCAGTCTGGAAGAATCCACCGGATGCCCCGCCGACCGGTCGTCTTCGCGGTCGGACCGGAGCTGGACGAACGACGCATCGCCCGATGGCTGCCCCGCACCGAGCGGTCGAGCCCGGTCCGCAGCAGCGACCGGACGCTGCTCGACACCTTCGACGGCCGGCTGCGCCACGAAGGGCTGGTCCTCTGGCGGCGAGGCCGCGGCGCGACGGCGGCGCTGGTGCTCGAGGGCGCCGGCCCGTCGCCTCTGTCGTCGCCATGGGTGGGACCGGCCGGGGCGGTCGACCGGCTGCTGGCGGGGGAGCTGCCCGACGGGGTCCTCGGGACCCGGCTGCGGGTGGTGGTGGGCGAGCGGGCTCTGCTGCCCCGGGTCCGGATCCGGACCCGGACGGTCCCCCTGCGGGTCTGCAACGGAGACGGCAAGACCGTGGTGCGCATGTGGATCGAGGAGCCCGCCTTGGCGGGCCGGGCGGCCGCCAACGGTGCCCTGGGGCGGCGCCTGGTCGTCAGCGGGGTCCTCGGTTACGACGGCGAGTTCGACCGGGCGGTGGCCGCCCTGGGGCGCCGGCTGCAACGGGCCGAGCTGGGCCTGCCGGACGAGGCCCTGGAGGCGGCCGGCCTTCCGCCGGGCGGCTTCTCCTCGGCGGTGGACGTGCCCCTGGAGCCGGGTATGCGGGCCGACCACGCCATGGCGTCCATATGCCGCCGGCTGGCCGGGGTGCTGGAGG
>DATGAX010000567.1:0-3459 GCA_035312965.1 Acidimicrobiales bacterium | reverse complement strand
GGGCGGCCGCTGGTACGCCTCGGGGGCCGTCCAACTTCATCTAGGTGTGGACGCGGACTTCCGGCCGGCGCGGAAGGCACATCCCGCCCTCGAGGTGGAGGGAATCGGGGAGATTACGGCCCGGCTGGACGCCGAAGGTGCGCCGTGGCGCTGGGATGACGACCTGCCCGGCGCCCGCCGCCTGTACGTCGACGATCCCTTCGGTAACCGGATCGAGCTGATCGACAGCGGCTCGTAGGGCCGGACGGTCAGCCCTCCTCCATCTCCTGGAGCTTCTTCTGGATCTTCTTGGCCTTGGAGTTCTCCGCGGCCAGGCGGGCGAACACGATCGGCGACGTGATGGCATAGACCACCATCTGCTTGGTCGTGGCGTCCTCGAGGATGCCCTTCTTGCCCGCCAGTAGCCGGACGTCTCCCAACCGGCCTTCCTTGAGCCGGCGCTTGGCCAGGTTCAGGTTCTTGTTGCGCTGCGTCAGGACCTGGTGCAGTCCGCCCTTCTTGTAGGCGTTGGCGGTGCCTTGGAAGAACGCACCGACTTTCTTCCCCACCTTGCCGATGGCCTTGCCTATGCCGCCCTTCTTCTTCTTCGTCTCGGGTCGGCGGCCGGCCCGCGAAGCGGACAGCTCGGACCGTTGCCCTTCGACCGGGTTCGTCGGTCCCCCGGCCTCCTTGGACTCCTCACCCGTCAGGTGGAACCGGCTGTCCAGATCCTTCATCAGCTCCGGATCGATGTCCTTCTCGTCCAGCTGGTTGTCGCCCTCCGTCAGCTGGAACCGGCTGTCCAGATCCTTCATGAGCTCGGGATCGATGTCCTTCTCGTCGAGCTGGTTCTCCTTGCGCTGCACCGCGATGAGGCGCTGGACCCGGGTGTTGCCGATCGAGCGCTGCAGGGGGCCCAGAGCCTCCCGGTGCAGCGTTCCCGAGAGGGCGGCGCGCGACGCCAGCCAGGCGTCGGTCGGCCCGGATCGCCGGGGCGCCTCCCGAGCCGGCTGGTCGGGGAGCACCGGTTCCCGGCGCCGCCCCTGGGACTGCTCGTGGTCGTACCGCACCGCCCCCTCCTCCCCACATCCGACTTCGACCTGGTGAGCATACGCCGCGCCCGCTGGAGCCGCGGCGCAGACGGACGATCCGGGAGAGACCCTTCCGCTAGCGTGGCCCGGATGGGCCGACGTTTGGCGAAGAAGCCGGTTGCTCTCCTGGGCACCCTCGGCACCATGGCGGCGATCTGGTGGTTCGCCCTTCGACCCCGGCGCCGCTCCCGCGCCTGACCCAGCCAGCCGGATACTCCGGAACTCCGCTGCCCAAGAAGCTGGGCATCAAGGCGGGCATGCGGGTCGCCCTCCTCCACGCCCCCGCCGGCATGGAGGCGACACTGGGCCCGCTGCCCGAGGGCGCAACGGTCCAGCACGGCCTCCGCCGGGGACAGCACGTCGATCTGATCGTGGGCTTCGTGACCGAGCGGGAGCACCTCGCCCGCAACCTTCCATGGCTGGTGACCACCCTCCCGCCGGACGGGGCGTTCTGGGTGGCCTGGCCCAAGCGGGCGTCGAAGGTGGTCACCGACATGACCGAAGGCGCCGTACGGGACATCGCCCTGCCCATGGGTTGGGTGGACGTGAAGGTGTGCGCCATCGATGCCACGTGGTCGGGCTTGAAGCTCGTCCTGCGGAAGGAGCTTCGTCCGGCGGAGAAGTAGCACCCCTGGCGCGTTCTCGTCTTTCCGGTTTGGGGCCCCCCGTCGACAATGTGACTTTCGGCCCTGACCGAACCCGCCGGCCGGTGGTGATATCTGCTCCGGGAAGGGGCAGAACTGATCTGCCGGCGTGTGAGAGGAGTTCTGGGGTGCTCGTCGTTCTGGTCGTCACAGGGGCAGTGCTCGCCTTGTTCGGTAGCGAGCTGGCCCGCCGGGCCGCGCTGGGCCGGCGGATGCAGCGCTCGATGGTCCGGGTCGAAGTCGGAGACCCCTTCCCCCGCTAGTGGCCGGCTACCGCACCCGCTTCACGGATCTGGTCGGGTGCCGCTGGCCGGTGCAGCTCGCCGCCATGGGCGGCGGCGTCGGCGGGCCCGAGCTGGCCCGCGCCGTACAGCAGGCCGGCGGTCTGGGCATGGTGAGCCGGGGTGAGCCCGTACCGGACCCCGGCTGCGGGGTCAACTTCCTGGTGCCGTTCCTCGCCGCCGACTCCGACTCCGCCTCCGCCTCCGACGTCGCCGAGGCCGGACGAGGCGCGGGCGTCGTGGAGTTCTTCTACGGCCCGCCCCGCCCCGCGCTGGTGGAGGCCGGGCGGGCCGCCGCCCCGGTCGTCGGGTGGCAGGTCGGTTCGGCCGACGAGGGGCGCGCCGCGGCGGAGGCGGGCTGCGACTATGTGGTCGTCCAGGGCATCGAGGCGGGCGGCCACGTCCGCGGCCGGGAGTCGCTCGACGCCGTACTGGGCCAGGTGCTCGACGACATCGACCTGCCGGTCGTTGCCGCCGGTGGCATCGCCACCGCGGAGCGGGTCGCCGACCTCATCGCCCGGGGTGCCGATGCGGTGCGGGTGGGCACCCGCTTCCTCGTCTGCCCCGAAGCCCGGGCCCACGACGACTACGTCGCCGCCCTGCTCGCCGCGTCAGCCGACGACACGGTCCTCACCGGCTGGTTCGCCGAGGGCTGGCCCGACGCCCCGCACCGCGTGCTCCGAGCCTCGGTGGCGGCGGGCGAGCAGTCCGGCTGGCGCAGCGCCCTGCCACCGGCGCGCCGCTCGGCCCGGCCGGCGACGGACATGGCGCAGTACGCCGGGATGGGGGTGGGCGCGGTGGCCAAGGTCGAGCCGGCCGCCGAGGTGGTAGCCGACCTGGTTCGGCTCCTGTAACTGTCGGTAGTGTCACGCCGCATGAGGGTGGCCGCCCTGCTCGGCGTCGAGATACCGATCATCCAGGCGCCGATGACGTACATCGCCGGCGCCCAACTGGCCGCCGCCGTTTCCAACGCCGGCGCTCTCGGGATCATCGAGACGGCGTCTCCTCAGGGGCGCGAGGATCTCAAACGGGTCCACGACCTGACGGATCGTCCCGTCGGAGCCAACGTCGCCCTCGCGGTGCGCAAGGACCCGAGCGTGGTCGAGGTGCTGGTGGATGCCGGCATCGGCGTCGTGACCACGTCGTCCGGCGACCCCGGCTTCCTGACCGAACGGCTGCACGACGCCGGCATCACCGTGTTCCACGTCGTGGGGACGCTGCGCAACGCGCTGAAGGCGGTGGACGCCGGTGTGGACGGCTTGATCGTCGAAGGCGTGGAAGGCGGCGGCTTCAAGAACCCGCATGGCGCTTCCACCCTCGTCGTGCTCCCCCTCGTCGCCTCGAGGGTGGACCTGCCCGTCGTCGCCGCCGGCGGGATTTGCGACGCCCGATCCATGGCGGCGGCCATCGCCCTCGGCGCCGAGGGCGTGCAGATGGGCACCCGGATGCTCGCGTCGAGGGAGT
>DATGAX010000566.1:0-2479 GCA_035312965.1 Acidimicrobiales bacterium | reverse complement strand
TCGACGAAGGTGTCCTCGACCTGATCTTCACGACCGCCCCCGACGAGACCTCCGAGCGCGTCCAGACACTCCCCTTGGTGCAGTCCCCCCTCGTCGTCGTCTGCGCCACAAGCGACGCTTTGCAGGGCCGGCGTAGCGTCCGGCTACCCGCCATCGCCGAACGGAGCCAGGTGGGCTTTCCCCCCGGTTGGGGTGTGCGCACCCAGGCCGACCGGGCCATGCGCGCGGCCGGCGTCGAGCCGAGGATCGACCTCGAGGTGAACGACACGACCACCCTGCTCGACCTGGTGGAAGCCGGGCTCGGAATAGCAATTCTCCCTGCGGCTCTCGCCGAACTCCGCCCGTCGCTGCACCGAATCGCGATCCGTGGCCAGACCTCGACGTGGGCCATCGTCGCCGAGACCGCCGCGCCCTCGCCTATCAACCCGGCGGCCCGGGCTCTGTGGGAGATGTTGCTGTCCGACCGGAACAGCCGGGCCTGACCATTCATCAGATCTATCGCTGAATCAGATCAGTTCTTGCTATTGGACTTCTGACTCGGGTGGGCGTTGGATGGGCTTGTGAGGTTTTCTCTGAGCCGCAGCCCCCAACGCCGGTCCCGGCCTACCCGTCGGGTGTCCCACGGTGTCGGTTTCTGGCTGGTGGCCTACAGCTTCACCGTGGTGATGGCCCTCTCGGCGCTCCCCACCCCGCTCTATGTCCTGTACGCGGCGAGGGACGGGTTCTCGACGTTGATGATCACGGTGGTCTTCGCCGCCTACGCGGCCGGCGTTCTGGCCAGCCTGGTCCTCGCCGGGCACATCTCCGACTGGTACGGCCGGCGACGCATTCTCATCCCGGCCACCGCCACCGCAGCAGTGGCCGCCGCGGTGTTCATGGCCTCCCCCAGCCTGCCCGCGCTGATCGCGGGCCGGACCCTCTCGGGCCTCGCCGTGGGGATGGTGACCACCACTGCTACCGCCCACCTCGGCGACCTGCACAACCGCCGCCGACCCGGAAGCGCTCCGCAGAAGGCGCAGCTGGTCGCGGTGGCCGCCAACCTGGGTGGTATTGGACTCGGCCCGCTGGTGTCGGGGTTGCTGGCCCAGTTCGTCCCGCACCCGCTCGTCGTCCCCTACGTGGTCTTCGAGGTCCTGCTGGTCGTGGCCGTCCTGGCGTTCGTGGTGATCCCTGAGACGGCCATGGCCCCCGACAGCCCGGTCCGATACAGGCCGCAGCACATCGCGGTACCCCCCGAGGCCCGTGGTCGCTTCGTGTGGGCGGCGGCCGGCGGATTCGTCGTCTTCGCCATATTCGGCCTGTTCACATCGGTTGCTCCAAGCTTCCTGGCCGAGTCTTTGCACGATCCCTCGCACGCACTGGCCGGAGCCGTGACCTTCGCCGTCTTCGCCGCCGCCGCACTCAGCCAGATCGCCCTTCGAACTCTGTCGGTGCGGCAGGCTCTCGTGGTGGGCCGGCTCGTGGCGCCGGTGGGGCTAGGCCTGTTGGCGGCCGGTGCGTGGGCGGCGAGTCTCACGATGTTCATCTCCGGCAGTATCACGATCGGCGCGGGGGCAGGGCTGCTGTTCAAGGGGATGCTCTCCACCAGTATCGAGGTGGCGCCAGCCCGGTCCCGGGCGGAAGTTCTGGCCGCCTTCTTCGTCGCCGCCTACCTGGGCCTCACCATCCCGGTAGTCACGATCGGCGCGCTGCGCAGTGTCTTGTCCGCCCAAGTGATCACGGTCGGGTTCGCGGCCATAGCGATAGCCCTGATCCTCCCCGTCACCTCGGCGTTGATCGACCACAGCGGACCAGCCCGCCTGACGCGACGCCCGCCTGGCCGACCCGTTTCCGAGGCGGCATAGCCGTGACGACAAGCCCTGACATGGAACGCACAACCAGAAAGGAGCATCACACGATGCAACACGTACGACTTGGAAAGACAGACCTGGACGTTTCCCGGGTCGCCCTCGGCAGCTGGGCGTTCGGAGGCGACTGGGGCCCCTTCGACGAACAGGAGGCCAAGGCCACGATCCGCAAGGCGCTGGAACTCGGTGTGAATTTTTTCGATACCGCCCAGGGTTACGGGTTCGGAGTATCGGAGCGACTGCTCGGCGAAACGCTGTGGAGCACGGTGCGCCGCGACGAGGTGGTGGTCGCCACCAAGGGCGGACTGAGAATGGCCGGAGACACCCTCGTCCGTGACGCCAGCGCCAAGTGGCTCCGCTCGGGGGTCGAGGCGAGCCTGCGCAACCTGGGGACCGACTACATCGACGTCTACCAGGTGCACTGGCCCGACCTGCACACCCCAGCAGACGAGACCGCCCACGTCCTCGAAGACCTCGTATCGGAAGGCAAGGTCCGCCACATCGGGGTCTCGAACTACAGCCCCGAACAGATGGATGAACTCGCCGCCTACGGCCGGGTCGAGACGCTTCAGCCGCCGTACCACATGTTCCACCGTGACATCGAAGGTGAGATACTGCCCTACACCGCCAAG
>DATGAX010000565.1:0-10077 GCA_035312965.1 Acidimicrobiales bacterium | reverse complement strand
TGGCCATCGTGCTCGGCATCGGCCTGTCCGCCCTCGTTGCCGGCGTCTCCGCCGCCCACTACCACAGCGACCCGGAGATCCACTTCAGCTGGAACCCGCTGCAGCGCAGCATCCGGCCCGGCTCCCTGCTCGCCCAGCTGGCCTTCGCCGTGCTCGGCGTCATCACCGTGACGTCCGAGTACTCGAGCGGGATGATCCGTACCAGCCTCACCGCGGTGCCCAAGCGCATCCGGATGATGTCGGCCAAGCTGCTCGTGTTCGGAGCCTCTGCGCTGCTGGTCGGAGAGGTGATCTCCGTCGCCGCCTTCTCCATCGGCCAGGCCCTGATCCACGGCAAGGCCCCTTCGGCCAGTTTCGGCCAGCACCTCGTCCTACGGGTCGTCCTCGGCGCCGGCCTGTACCTGGTGCTGATCGGTCTGTACGGCAGCGCCGTCGCCCTCCTCGTCCGCCACGCCGCGGCGGGGATCGCCATCGTGGTCGGGACGTTGTTCATCGTCCCCGGCGTCGTGCAGCTGCTGCCGAGCTCCTGGGTGAACCCCATCGAGGAGTACTGGCCGGCCGGCGTCGTGGACACCAACGCCGGGCCACAGATCTTCCTCACCCATCACAACAGCCACGCCCTCAGCGCCTGGCAGGGCCTGGGGGAGTTCGCCCTCTTCGTCGGCGTCGTCATCGCCGTCGCCTTCTACTTCCTCGAGCGCCGGGACGCCTAGTGGCGGAGCCGTCCGTCTGGCTCGTCCGCCACGGGGAGACCGAGTGGAGCCGGGAGGGCCGCCACACCAGCCACACCGACGTCGAGCTGACGGCGACGGGCGAGGAGCAGGCCGCATCCCTGGCCGCCGCCTTCGCCGGCCGGCCCGTGGACCTGGTGCTGTGCAGCCCCCGCCGCCGGGCCCGGCGCACGGCCGAGCTGGCCGACCTGGTTCCCTACGAGGTGACCGAGGATCTGCAGGAGTGGGACTACGGCACCCTCGAAGGGCTGACCCGAGCCCGCATCCACGAGTTCGAGCCCCAATGGACCATCTGGACCGGGCCGTGGCCCGGCGGGGAGACGGCGGCCGACGTGACGGCCCGCGCCGACCGGTTGCTCACCCGCGTCCGGGCGTCAGGCGCGGCCCGGGTGGCGCTGGTCGGCCACGGGCACTTCAGCCGCGTCACCGCCGCCCGCTGGGTCGGCGCCGAAGTGGCGGCCGGGCAGTGGCTCGAGCTGGACACCGCCTGCTGGTCGGAGCTGGGCTGGGACCGCGGTGTGCCCGTGCTGCGCCACTGGAACGTGCCGGCGGCCGGCGCCGGGCGTTGAGCAGGCCGATGGGCCAGGATGGGGCCCGTGTCCATCCCTGAACAGACGGTGGCGCCGCACTGCTACGCCCACCCCGACCGGGTCGCCGGCTCCGTATGCCGGCGCTGCGGGCGGCCGATCTGCCCGGAATGCATGCGGGAGGCGCCGGTCGGCTGGCAGTGCAGTGCCTGCGTCCGCGAGGGCGCCCGGCGCTCGCCGGTAATCCGGTGGCGGCCGTCACGCGGCACGGGCCGGCTGGGGAACACGAGGATCACGCCGGTCGTCGTCGCCCTGATCGTCGTCAACATCGTCGCCTACCTCTACGAGCAGCGCCATCTGACCGGGGACTTCGAAAGGAAATACTTCCTCGTACCGGTCCTGGTCCACTCGCACTGGTACTCGCTGATCACCTCGGCGTTCCTCCACGCCAACGGAACCCACATCCTGCTCAACATGATCAGCCTGGCCATCGTGGGCCCCGCCGTCGAGGCGGAGGTCGGCCCGGTGCGCTTCCTGATCGTGTACCTCCTCTCGGCCGTCGGCGGCTCGCTGGGCTTCTACCTCCTCGCTCCCGAGGGGGAGTTCGGCGTCGGCGCGTCGGGGGCGATCTTCGGTCTGATGGGCGCCTACTTCGTCGTGGCCCGCCTCCGTGGGTGGCCCACTCAGCAGATCGCCGTGCTGCTGGTCATCAACGGGGTGTACAGCTTCAGCGGAGGGATCGCCTGGCAGGACCACCTCGGAGGCCTGCTCACCGGGTCGTTGGTCGCCCTCGGCCTCATGTGGGCGCCCCGCAAGGCCGGCCGGCCCTCGGAGGTGGCGGAGCTCGTGCAGGGCCTGGCCGTGGTCATCGCCAGCGTCGTGGCGCTGGGTCTGCTGCTGCAGATCCCGCCCGGCCACGTCAACCTCTGAAGCGGACCCCCCCCGCTCCAGGCGGCGGACAGGTCGACCACTGAGTCAGGCGGTCTGGCTGGTTTCGAACGCCGGGGCCGGAGCGGGTTCGGGCAGCGCAGCTGTCGTGATGTCGATGACCCGGCGGATGGTGCGGGTGGCGGAGGCGGCCCGGATGCGGCGGAGCAGGCGCGGCCCGGTCACGGCCAGGAGCACGGCCTGCACCGCGCCGGCGGCGAAGAAGGCGGCGCTCACGCCCATGGCCCCGGCCACCACGCCGCCCAGGAGCGCTCCTACGGGCACACAGCTCAAGATCACCACCGTGTTGGCACTGGCCGCCCGGCCCTGCATCTCGGCCGGGACGATGCGCTGGCGCAGCGAGCGGGATGCCGTATTGCCGATGATCACGAACGCTTCCTGGGCCATCAGGGCGCCGGCCGCCACCGCCGCCGAGTGGGTCAGGGCGAGCACGGGGTAGGCGGCGCCGAAGCCGATGCCGGCCAGCAGGAGGGTGTGGCCGGAGCCCAGCCGGTCGTGGATGCGGCTGGCGGACAGCCCGCCCATCACGGTTCCGATGCTGGCCACGGCGAGGAGCAGCCCGTAGGCGGCGCTGCCCAGGTGCAGGTTCTGGCGGCCGTAGAGGGCGAGCAGGCCGATGACCAGGCCCTGGCAGAACGCCAGGCTGGCGATGACGGTCGTGAGCAGGCGGAGCAGCCTGTGACCGGCGAACCAGTGCAGGCCCTCGCGCAGGTCCTGCCAGGCGGAACGGTCGCCCCGCACGGGCTCGTTGTCGGGGATGGCGCCCCGCAGCAGGGCCGCCGCCCCGGCCAGCCCCAGGGCGTCGACCACGAAGGGCAGCGAGCGCGACACGGCGATGGCCACGCCGCCCAGGGCCTGGCCGACGAGGTTCTCCGCCGTCATCTCGGCGTTGAGGATGTGGGCGTTGGCCCGCACCAGGTCCTTGGGACGGACGAGGGAGGGGAGGCAGGCGTTGGCGACCACGTCGAACGCGATGTTGAGCCCGCCGAGGAGGAAGGCGGCCACATATATGAGACCGAGGTTGGCCCGGTGCAGCAGGACCAGGGAGGCGAACGTGGCCAGGACGGCGAAGCGGGCCAACTCGATGGCCACGATCAGGCGACGGCGGTTGAGGCGGTCGGCCAGCGTCCCGACCGGGAGTGCGGCCAGCACCACCGGCACCTGGCCGGCGATGACTATCCCGGATATGGCCAGCGGGCTGTGTGTGTAACGGAGGGCGAGAAGGGGTAAGGCGACGCTGAAGACGCCGTCGCCGAGGGATGACGACGCGACGGCCGTCCACATCTGCCAGTAGCGCTGTCCCAGTCTTCTCTTGTGGAGCATTTGTCCCGTCTCTGAAGGAACGCAGTAGAGGCACCGAGTGAAGAGCTCGGGCGGTCCAAGAACCTCTTCAGGTTCCGGCCGCCCGAGCCGATCACAACTTCTATCGAGAATCGCCGGCCGTTGATCCTGTTCAAGACTCGTACCGGGGATTCATGTCAGGGGTGTGGGGCCGGTATGCCCACCGGCCTTACCCCCAGCTTCCAGTCCGCATCAGGTCACCTCCTCCTGCCCGGGAGCGCGTGTGGCTCGCGTCCGTTTCCACGTGCCTGAAGAAGACGCTGAATGCGCCCTCTTCCCCCTTCGACGAAGACGATAACTGGTTTCGGTAATTTCCGAAACCACAGTCGCCCCAAATTGTTCCGCAGTTTTTGATCAAGACGGCTCCATGACGCCTAAATCGGACAGCCTGAGGAGGGACGAAGCCGCTGAAGCGGCCATTTCGCCGCGTCAGGGGCGGGCCCCCGAAAAGGCCGATCACGAAAAAGACGAAATTCGCCCCCGGCCGGTCAATCGGAACGTCTGGTCCCTGATCGGGGGCCTCTGGGTGGCGGCCGGGATTCTGAGCTTCGCCGCCTCCCGGCTCGACACGGGACGGCCCGACCGCACCGTCCTCTGGCCGTTCGTGGGCCTGGCCATGGTCGCCATCTACCAGCTGCCGGTCCGGTTCCACCTGGGGCGGGAGTCCCACAGCGTGGATCTCACGGGCGTCCCCATCCTGGTCGGCGCCGTCCTCCTGTCCCCGGTGCAGCTCCTGATGGCGACCTGCGCCGCCACGCTCGGCATGATCGTGGTCCGCCGCCCACCGCTCCAGCGGGCCGCCTTCAACGTGGCCAACTTCATCATCGGCGCCGCCGTCACCCTGCTCGTCCTGGTGCCGCTGATGGGGCACCACTCGCCGGTCAGTCCGGCGGGCTGGCTGGCCATCGCGGTCGCCTCGGTGGCCCTGGACGCGGTCACCAATCTCACCGTCGTGGCCGTCATCACGATCAGCAGCCGCTTCCCGAGCGTCGACTACTTCAAGAAGCTGGCCGCCCAGCTCGCCGTCGCCCCGCTGGTCGTGTTCGCCCTCGCCGTCGTGGCGGTGGCCTGTTACTGGGCCCAGCCCTGGGCACTGCTGATACTGGTCGGGCCCGCCTTCGTGCTGGGGTGGTGGTACAGCTCCTCCGAGCGGATGAGGGCCCGCTTCGCCGACCTGCAGTCCCTCTACGTGTTCAGCCAGGCCCTCGCCGACGTAAGCGAGCGGGCCGACGTCCTCAACGTGGCCCTGCGCGAGATGTGCTCGGTCCTGCACTGCGAGAGCGCCGAGCTGTGTGTGGCCCAGGCCGAGGGGCTGCTCCGGTACCGCTTGGGTGGCTCGGAGGAGGTCCTGGAGGACGTGGCCGAGCTGTCGGGCCCGGAGGCGGCGGTCCTGCAGACCCAGCGCCCGTTGCTGCTGCCGCGCAGCTCACGCGACGCGTACCTGGCCGAGCGCCACCTCAAGGACGCCATGCTCGTCCCCATCGCCATCGGCGGGGCCCGGTCCGGCGTGCTCGTCGTCACGGGCCGCTACGGCAACGAGCAGAGCTCGTTCAACCGGGAGGATCTGGATTTCCTACAGGCTCTCGCCGCCCATCTCAGCACCGCCCTCACCTCGTCGGACCACCTCGACCATCTCCGCCGCTCGGTGGCCGAGCGGGAGCATCAGGCCTACCACGACGGTCTGACCGGCCTGGCCAACCGGACGCTCTTCATGAACGTGGTGTCGGCCGCCCTCGAGAACGCCCATGGCGGGATGGTCGCCGTCGTCCTGATGGACCTGGACGGCTTCAAGGAGATCAACGACGCCCTGGGCCACCACACGGGCGACGCCGTGCTCAAGGTCATCGCCACCCGGGTCAGCTCCGGGGTGCGCGAGTTCGGCCTGGCCGCCCGGCTGGGCGGCGACGAGTTCGCCTTCCTGGTGCCGTCGGCGACCAGCGTGGACGAGGTCATCGCCATCACCGACCGCCTGATGGAGTCGGTGGGTTCCGCCATGGAGATCGACAACATGGCCCTCACCGTCCGGGCCAGCGTCGGCATCTCGCTCGCCCCCGTCCACGGCCTCGACGCCGCCTCGCTGCTCAAGAAGGCCGACGTGGCCATGTACGCGGCCAAGAGCTCCAGCCGCCGGGTCAGCGTCTACGACCGCTCGATGGACAACTCCTCGGCCCGGCGCCTGGCCCTCGCCACCGACCTGGGCCGGGCCATCGAGGCCGACGAGCTCGATCTCTGGTACCAGCCGGTGGCCGACATCTCGACCGGCACGGTGTCCGGATTCGAGGCGCTGCTCCGCTGGCCGCACCCCGCTCTCGGCTTCATCTCGCCCGACGAGTTCATCCCGATCGCCGAGCAGACCGGCCTCATCGAGCCTCTCACCTGGTGGGTGATGAAGGAGGCCCTGGGCGAGCTGCGGCGCTGGCGCGACGACGGCTTCGAGTTCTCGATGGCCGTGAACGTGTCCGTGCGCAGCCTGCTCGACACCGCCATGGTGGAGCGGCTCCGCACCATGGTGGCGGAGTTCGGCCTGGCCCCCTCCAACCTGACCCTCGAGATCACCGAGTCCTCGATGATGGTCGAGTTCGAGCGGTCCGAAGGCGTCCTGCGGGGGCTGTCCGACATGGGCTTCAGGATCGCCATCGACGACTTCGGAACCGGCTACTCCTCACTCTCCCGGCTCAAGGTCCTCCCGGTCCACGTGGTGAAGATCGACCGGGCTTTCGTCAAGAACATCTGCTTCGACAAGGGCGACCAGGCCATAGTCAGGTCCATCATCGAGCTGGCCCGGGTCATGGGCCACCGGGTGGTCGCCGAGGGCATCGAGGATCTGCAGACCTGGAGCCGCCTGGCCGCCCTCGGGTGCGATCTGGGCCAGGGGTACTACTACGCCCGGCCGATGCTGGCCGCCGACTGCCGGAGCTGGGTCATGGAGCGTCAGACGCCGAGCCTGGCCAAGGTCAGGCACCTCGGCGTCAAGCGGGTCGAAGGGGCCTAGCCGCCCGGTCGTCAGCGCGGTTCGAGCACAAGGACCGGGATCTGGCGAGGGGCGGCCTTGACCTCGTACTCGGCGAAGCCGGGCATGGCCGCCTTCTGGCGCTCCCATATCTCGGCCCGTTCGGCACCGGTGGCCGCCCGCACCGTGACAGGGATGGTGTCAGTGCCGATCTCGGCCGTCGTGGCCGGGTGGGCCAGCAGGTTGTGGTACCAGTCCGGGTCCTGCGGGGCGCCCCCGAACGAGGCGAAGATGGCCCACCCGTGGTCCAGCTTCTGGTAGACGAGCGGGTTGACCCGCTGCTCTCCCGACTTGCGGCCCGTGTGGTGGATCAGCACCACCGGAGCGCCTTCGAAGGGGCCGCCCACCACGCCTCCGTTGGCCCGGAACTCGTCGATGATCGACTGGTTGAAGTCGTTGGGTGCCATGGGGTCAACGTACCCGGCTGAGCCGGACAGACTGGCGCCGTGATCACACCACGAGATCTGGCCGACCGATTCCACGCCCGCTGGCTCGAGGTCCATCCCTTCGCCGCCACCTCCTACGGCATAACGGGCTACGACCACCTGGTCCCCGACGACAGCGAAGCCGGCGACCAGGCGTGGCGAAGCGAGGTGGAGTCGTTCCTCTTCGAGGCGGACGCCGTGGAGGAAGCCGACCTGGACGCGGCGGGCCGGGTGACCCTGGGCTGCGTCCGGGTGGCGGCGGCGCAGGAGCGGGCGGTGATCGACTCCGCACCCCTGGAGCACACAGTGACCCCGATGCCGTTCAGCGAACCGGGGGTGTTCCTGGCCGTCGCGGCTCGGACCGTCCTGCTCGACCCCGAGGCGGCGGAGAGCTACATCACCCGCCTCGAGCACAGCGGGCCGTGGATCGGCCAGCTGTGCGACCGGCTGCGGGCCGGGGCGGCCAAGCACCGCGTGCCGGTGGCGCCCCTCGCCGCCCAGGCCATCGCCTGGGCCGAGGACGTGATCGCCGCCCCCGCGCCGGCCGCCCTGCTGGCTCCCCAGCCGCCGGCCGGTTGGTCCGGCGCGGCCGACTGGGCCGACCGCCGGGAGCGGGTCGCCGCCGAAGTCGTCAAACCGGCGCTGGGTCGATGGGTGGAGGTGCTCCGGGACCTGCTGCCGGCCTGCCGGGATGCCGACCACGCCGGCCTGGCCCACCTGCCGGGGGGCGACGAGGACTACCGCCGGGCCGTCCGCCTGCACACCACGCTGCCCATCACGCCCGAGGAGCTGCACCGCATCGGCCTCGAGGAGGTCGAGGCCCTGGAGGGGCAGGCCCGCCGCCTCGGCGACGGTCTCGGCCTGTCGAGCCTGGCCGACATTCACGCCGCGGTGCGGGCGTCCGCCGCCGACCTCGAGCCAGCGCAGGCCATCACCGAGGCGGTCGCCGCCATCCGCCGGGCCGAGGCCCGGGCGCACGAATTCTTCCCCGATCCGCTCCCGGCGCCGTGCGAAGTGACGCCGATGCCGCCCGTCGTCGCCACGTCCGGGGTCGCCCCCCACTACACACCGCCTCGTCTCGACGGTGGCCGGGCCGGAACGTTCTGGTTCAACACCGAGCGGCCGACGGCCGGCGCCGGCTGGGATCTGGAAGTGGTCGCCTTCCACGAGGCCGTACCCGGCCACCACCTGCAGCTGTCGCGGCTGCAACTGCTCGACGAGCTGCCGGCGTTGCAGCGCCACCGCAGCCTCACCGCCTTCTCGGAGGGGTGGGGGCTCTATGCCGAGCAGCTGGCCGAGGAGGTGGGGTTGTACACCGACGACCGCAGCCGCCTCGGTGCGGTCAGCGCCTCACTGATGCGGGCCGCCCGGCTGGTCATCGACACCGGCCTGCACCATTACGGCTGGAGCCGGGACCAGGCCGTCGAATTCGCCGTCGCCCACATCCCCATGCCGACCGACTTCCTCGCCGCCGAGGTGGACCGGTACATCGTGATGCCCGGTCAGGCGTTGGCCTATCTGACCGGCAAGCTCGAGATCCTCCGGCTGCGGCAGGAGGCGAAGGAGCGCATGGGGAAGGCTTTCTCCCTCAGCGGCTTCCATGCCGCCGTGCTGGACCAGGGATCGCTGCCTCTGCCGGTGCTGGCCGATCGCATCACGGCGTGGAGCGCGTCGGCCACCGGTTAGGGGCCGAGATGCTCACCCGAGTGGGCCGCCGGGGGCTCGAACCCCGCGCCAGAAGATTAAAAGTCTCCTGCTCTACCAGATGAGCTAGCGGCCCGGAGCCACTCTAGCGGTAGGCCTGGCCCGCCGAACCGGGCCGCTTCCGGTGGTCGCGATGACCCACGAGGGGCCGGCCGGGGGTCGCTAGGCTCTGGCGCGATGGCAGACGTGAACGCGGCGGAGGCCGCGCTGGCCGAGGCGGCGGCCGAGCTGGACGCGGTGGAAGCGGCGCTGCAACGCCTCGACGAGGGGACGTTCGACACCTGCGAGATCTGCGGTCAGCCCATCGGGTCCGAATCGGTGCAGGAGGACCCGCTCCTGACTCGCTGCCCGGTCCATCGGGCCTAGAGCCCTCCTATAGCGGTCCGTTCCCGTGCTTGCGGGTGGGCAGCCGCTCGCGTTTGGTCGCCAACAACCGCAGCGCCCCCGCCACCGCCCGCCTCGACTCGGCGGGGTCGATCACCTCGTCGACGAAGCCCCGCTCGGCCGCCATGTACGGGTTGAGGTACTGCTCCTCGTACTCCTCCTGCAGGCGGGACCGGGTCTCGGCGTCCTCGCGCCGGTGGAGGATCTGCACCGCGCCCTGAGCGCCCATGACCGCCACCTGGGCCGACGGCCAGGCCAGGCAGAGATCGTTGCCCATGCCCTTGGAGTCCATGACGATGTAGGCCCCGCCGAACGCCTTGCGCAGGATGAGGCACACCCGCGGCACAGTGGCCTCGGCGTAGGCGAACACGAGCTGGGCCCCGTGGCGGATCATGCCCCGCCATTCGAGGTCCTTGCCGGGCATGAATCCCGGGGTGTCCACCATCGTCAGCAGGGGGATGTTGAACGAGTCGCAGAACGTCACGAAGCGGGCGCCCTTCTGTGACGCCCCGATGTCCAGGGTGCCGGCCATCGACTGCGGCTGGTTGGCCACCACCCCGACCGGGTGGCCGTCGATCCGGCACAGGGCGGTCACCAGCTGCGGCGCCCACGCCGCCCGCAGCTCCAGGTACCCGCCGTCGTCGGCGATCTCCTCTACCACCCGGCGCACGTCGTAGGACCCGGTGGCCGAGGTCGGGAGGAGGTCCCGCAGCCCCGGGGTCGGCCGGTCCCACGGGTCGCCGGTGCGCCACAGCGGCGGCTGCTGGTCGGTGTGGTCCGGCAGGTAGTCGAGCAGGGCGGCGATGGCGTCGAGGGCGGCCGGTCCGTCGGGTGCGACCATGGCGGCGACGCCCGACGCCCGGGCGTGGATCCTCTGGCCACCCAGCTCGGACGGGGCCAGCCTCTGGCCCGTCCACTCCCGCACCGCGGCCGGGCCCGAGACGTAGGCCACCGCGGCGTCGGTCATCACCACGGCATCGGCCATCCCGAGCAGCAGAGCGGGGCCG
>DATGAX010000564.1:0-2556 GCA_035312965.1 Acidimicrobiales bacterium | reverse complement strand
CGAGGAGCTGACCATCTCCCCCGCCGTGGATCTCATCTCCTTCACCGGTTCCACCGTGGTCGGCAAGCGGATCATGGAGAAGGGCGGCCCGACGATGAAGCGGCTCTTCCTGGAGCTGGGCGGGAAGTCGGCCACCATCGTGCTGGAGGATGCCGACCTCTCCACCGCGGTGCTGGCCGGGTTGGCCGTCTGCTTCCACGCCGGCCAGGGGTGTGCCATCCAGACCCGCATGCTCCTCCCCCGCTCCCGCTACCAGGAGGGCGTGGAGCTGCTCAAGGGCGCCCTGAGCATGGTCCCGTACGGCGACCCGCAGCGCCCGGACGTGATGATGGGCCCGGTCATCTCCGAGAAGCAGAGGACCCGCATCCTGGGCTACATCGAGAAGGGGCGGGCCGAGGGCGCAACCCTCGCCCTGGGCGGTGGGCGGCCCCCTCAGCACGACAAGGGTTGGTATGTCGAGCCCACGCTGTTCACCGACGTCGACAACTCGATGACCATCGCCCAGGAGGAGATCTTCGGGCCGGTGCTGGTCGCCATCCCGTTCGAAGACGATGACGACGCGGTGCGCATCGCCAACGACAGTGTGTACGGCCTGGCCGGAGGCGTGTACTCCGGGTCACTCGAACGCTCGCTCGCCGTGGCCCGGCGCATCCGGACGGGCGTGATGAGCGTCAACGGGGGCGCCCCCGTCGGCCCCGACGTCCCCTTCGGCGGGTACAAGCAGAGCGGGGTGGGGCGCCAGAACGGCACGGCCGGCTTCGAGCAGTACCTGGAAATCAAGGCGGTGGCCTGGCCGGCCGGTTAGCGCCTGGCTGTCGCTTCCCTAAGCGCTCCCGAGCGGGGCGATCACCTCTTCGGCGAAGCGGGCCATCCCCTCCAGGGCGTCGCTCGACCGGGTCCAGGGCCGGACCAGGAGCCGGGTGATCCCGGCGGTCCGATAGGCCTCGACATCCTCGGGCCGGGCGACGGCACCCGAGAACGTCACCTGAACGGGCTGTTCCCGCCCGGCGTCGGACGCCCGCTCGCGGATCCGGGCCAGCGAGGCAGCCAGCCCCTCGAGACTGTGGTTCATGGGCATCCATCCCGTCCCGACGGTGGCCACCCGGCGGAAGGCAGCGGCCCCGTCGCCACCGATCTGAAGTGCCGGCCCGCCGGGCTGCACAGGCTTGGGCTCGAACGCCACCGGTCCGAAGTCGAAGAACCGGCCGTGGTGCTCGACCACCTGCTCGGTCCACAACCGCCGGCACACGTCGATCGCCTCGTCCACCCGGGCGCCCCGGCTGTCGAAGTCGAGGCCCATGGCGTCCCACTCGGACCGCAGCCAGCTGGCGCCGATCCCGAGCTGCAGCCGGCCGCCGGAGAGGACGTCGACGGTCGTCGCGGCCCGGGCCGTCACGAAGGGATGGCGAAGCCCGATGTTGTACACGTGGGTCCCGAGCCTGATCCGCCGCGTCCGGGCGGCCAGGTGGCAGAGCACGCCGAGCGCGTCGAAGATCGGGACGGTCGGCGGAATGGGCGGGTGCTCGGCGCCGAGGTGGGGGCTACCGCTCGACTCCAGCGGCACCACGAGGTGCTCCGGCACCCAAACCGATTCGAAACCCAGGCGATCGCCCGCTTCCGCGACATCCGACCAGAGGCGCGGGTTTACGGTACCGAGGTGCAACCCGAAGTCCATGCCGATCAGACTCTCTGGCGCAGCAGCTCGCGTAGCTTGAACTTCTGGATCTTGCCGGACGCCGTGCGCGGGAAATCGTCCACCACGACCACCTCCTCGGGCCACTTCTGTCGGGCCAGCCCGGTCGAGCCGAGATGGGCCCGGACATCTTCGAGGGTCGGCGGATCGTATCCGGGCCCGGTGCGGACCACGGCCGCGGCATGCTCGCCCAACCGGACATCCGGTGCCGCCACAACCGCCACTTCGGCGACGCCCGCCAACCGCATCAGGAGCTCCTCTATCTCGGCCGCGCTGATGTTCTCCCCGCCGCGGATGATGACGTCGGAGATGCGGTCCGTGATGGTGATGTAACCGTCCTCGTCCATCACACCGATGTCGCCGGAGTGGCACCAGCCGTCGGCATCGAACACCTTCGCAGTCAGCGCCGGGTCGGTGTAGCCGATGAAGAGCTCGGCGCCGCGCGACAGGATCTCGCCCGGCGTCCCGATCCCGACGTCCTTGCCGTCTTCGTCGACGAGCCGCACCTCGGTTCCGGCAACCGGGGCGCCGTCGGTGCGCAGCCGCTTGTCGGCCGGGTCGTCGTACGCACAGCTGGTCATGGACGGGTGCTCGGTCGAGCCATAGGCCCGGAAGCACACGATGCCCAGCTCGGTCACCCGCTCGGCGAAGGCTTCGGGGATCGGCGCGCCACCCATCCCCTGGTACTCGAGGAGCCGCAGGTGCTGGTCGGTGAAATCAGGGTGGTCGAGGAGGCTGGTGAGGAAGAAAGGCACCCCTCCGCCGGCCCGCAACCCCTCGGCGAGCATCAGCTGGAGGACCCGGGCGGGGTCCCACTGGTCCAGCAGGTGCACTCCGTCCCCGGCTTCGAGCGGCATCAGGAG
>DATGAX010000563.1:0-3044 GCA_035312965.1 Acidimicrobiales bacterium | reverse complement strand
AGTCCTGCCGGGGGCACCGACTGCCCGCGATGAGTCGTGGCGTCAGTCAGCGTGAGTGGTCAGACTCGAACCCTCCAACGCAGACGGCCACGACTTGAGATCGGCAGAGTCGATCGAGCCCTTCCCCTCTGACGCTCCATGCGACTCCGTGCCGACCGGTCAGGAGGACGCGTCAGCGAGCTCCCGCCACCCCGGCCGGGTTGCAGTGCGCCATGCGTCCAACTCGACCGTGGACCGGTCCTCGCCCAGGGCAGGTATGCCATCGAGGTCCCATTCCGTGCGGCATTCGAGGACCAGGTCTCCGTCTTCCCTGAATGCCATGCCATTCGAGGCGGTGCCGCTGGCCTGCGCCCGCCTCCCTAGGTCGTCGGTCAGATCGACTGTCACCCGGCGCGGATAGGGACCGAACCTCTCCTCGACCCGGCGTACAGCATTGACGATCGTGGCGGCGAGCCCATTCCGGACGAGCCAGCCGACCCGTGACCCGTCCACGGCGAGGTACAAGTAGAACGAGTCCCCGCCGTGGGCGTGCGCGAAGGTGAGTGATCCGGCCGGCGGCCCGGAGACGGACGAGCCGACGCCATCGGTGGACTCGACGACCCAAGTCTGCTCCAGGGTGGACTCGACATCGACGACATGGCGCTGACCGTCTATGGACACAGACCCTTCGACCCGGACCGGCAGGACACTCCGGTCGTCCCCCAGCCGCAACTCCGGTCCGGCCGCGGTGACGCGCAGCTCCAATGACAGGCTGCGGCTGGTGTAGGAGATGGTCTCCTCGGGTGCGAGCGGGTTCGGGGACGAGTCCCCAGCCATCTCCGCCCAGGAGCTGCCCTCGTGCAGGGCGTCCCAAGGCGACGAGGCGAAGTCCGCCCAGGCGCGCACGGTCGTCTTCTGGATCCTGATGGCAGGGCAAGCCGACACCTCCACGCTGCAGCTCAGGCTCTCCTCCGGGAAGAGGAGCACCAGCCGGTTCGTGGTGGTCCACGCGTCGTCCGGCCGGAGAGCGGGAGTGCGGAGGTCGATCGGAGTCCGCAGGTCGATGACCGACACCGGCTCGGGTACGCCTTCCAGCTCGGGCTGGTCGGCGGAAACGTCCGGTTCGGACGGGCGGCGCAGTCGGGCCCGCAAACGGTTGCGCAGCACCAGAAGGGCCGCTTGGACCAACAATGCCGCCACGAGGAACAGTCCCCACGGATAGCTGCTGGTGCCCGCGACGGAGGCGACGTTGCCCTGCCCGGTGATCACCTCCGCCCGCACAGAGTAGTGGCCGACGGTGAAGGCGGGGAGAGTTACCGGGATCCGGAGCACCTGGGTCGCACCGACCGCCAGAGGGGCGAGCGGCTTGGCTACGACGAAGCCGCTGGGGTTGGCACCCCGGCCCACGTTCACCGACAGCGTCGGGGAGTCGTAGGCGATGGACGACCGGTTGGTCACGCGCAGCACGAGCGTGACCGCTCGGGGCCCCCCGAACCAGGATGAGAGCGAAAGGGAAGTCTCCAGCTTGGCCGACACGGAGACGGGGGCCGGGGGCGCCGACGGGCGCGGGACGGGGACCGTTCGAGCGCCGCGGATGGTGATGGGAGCCACGACCGCAGAGAAACCGCCCTGGTTGGTGACGGCGACGACACACGGGCAGGGCGACGGAGGGAAATGGATGTCGATCGCGCCGTAGAAGACACCGCCGGGGCGTATGGCTGCGGTGTACTGGTCCGTTTGATCGCAGTCGTTGCTCAGGTTGAGGGCGTCCTGACCGCACAGCTGGATCTGCACCGTCTGGCCCACCGGCGCCCAGCCGGTCCCGGTCACCTGGACCAGCTGCCCCATCTGAGCCGAGTCGGTACTGACGTGCACCGACGGGCCGGACGAAGCGGAGGCGGCGCGGGCGAACGAGAAACAACCCGCCAGACTGGCAACCGACCAGATGATCGCTCCGAGCAGCACCCGGGCCGACCGATGGAACCTCATATTCCGGCTTTCTCCAGGGTCCCGCGGTCGGGCCTCGATGGAGTGCCCCCGTCACCGTCATCAGTCGAGTCGGCGGCACTCTTACGGCGGCGTCGGAGCACGATGAGCGCGATCACGGCCGCCACGAGGAGGACGACGAGCAGGAAGACGATCCAGGGGAAGTACCAGAAGGCGGTGGAAGCGCTCGTCGACAGGCCCTGCGTGGCGCCCGGCTGGGATGCGGTCGCGCTCACATGGCTCGTCAGTGGATCGAACGGCGGGATCCCGCTCCACTCTTCGGTCAACGTCAGCCTGGCCCCGGGCAACATCTGTTGCGGTAGCGGATTGGTTCGGCTCTGAGTCGGGCCCGTCTGGCGCACGGTGTACGAATGGATCGTGCCGCTCAATCGTCCGGTGATCGACGCCGTGACGGCCCCGGGGTCGATGATGACGTTCCCGGTGTTCACCAGGTCGAAGCGGACGGCAACCTTCGACGAACTCAAGTAGGGAAACGCCGGGCTCTCGTGGAACACCCTGAGGTTCTCGATGGTGAGCGACGGGAACGTCCGCCCCACGACGTGGACGTACATCGGAATCGCCACGCGCAGGACCACGTTCACCCCCACGGGCTTGTTCTGCGCGGGACGGCCCTTCAATTCTTCGACGACCACTCCGCCGACGTGGTCACCGGGCGGTGCGTTGGAGGGAATCGACAGCTGGAATGTCTCGATGACCTCCTTGCCGCGTGGGACGGTCAGGCGCGTGATCCCGATCGTCGTCCACAAGCCCACCGCGGTGTTGTGCATCTGGGCCCGTTGCTCGAACCCATAGCCGCCGGTCCTGGCCACATTGGTGGCATCCTCGCCGTAGATCAGAAATGACTCATCAGCGGTACTCAGGTTCTTGACCACGAACTGGTCGAGGATTTGATGACCCGGCTGAAGTTCGTAGGAGAACTCGGACCTCTGCTGGGCCCCGTGAGCTGCGTAGGGCTCGGCCGAGAACTCGAAGGGCGCCGCTGCGGCGCCGACCGCGGCGGTGAGCTCAGCAGCTCGGGCCGGCGACGGAAGGACCAGGGCGGCGAACGACCCGCTCAC
>DATGAX010000562.1:0-2833 GCA_035312965.1 Acidimicrobiales bacterium | reverse complement strand
CCCGGAGCGCCAGCGGGCCTCTCCCGGGACGGGCCCGGGCGGGGGGCACCTTCTCACGCCAGTGGACCCAGCCACCGCGGGCCAGGTGCAGCACCAGCCACAGGCCGCCGCAGTCGAACTGCAGGTACTTGCCGGCCCGCGTCACGTCGTCGACGGGGCGGCCGACCAGGGCTTCCACCGGCGGGTCGAACGTCTTGAGGGCCGAGAGGGCGGCCACCTCCGCCCGCCGGACCGTCTGGCCCCGCGTCTGCTCCCGCAGAAAGGCGACCAGCGCTTCGACCTCGGGCAGCTCCGGCATCGCCTAGCGGCCCGTGTGCCCGAACCCGCCGAGCCCCCGCTCCGATTCCGGCAGCTCGTCCACCTCCATGAAACCGGCCGCCTCGACCCGCTGGATCACCAGTTGGGCGACGCGGTCCCCCCGGCGCACCTGGAACTCCGAATGGGGGTCGGTGTTGACCAGGATGACGGCCAGCTCGTCCCGGTAGCCGGAGTCGATCAGGCCCGGGCTGTTGGCCACGGTCACGCCGTGACGGAGGGCCAGACCGCTGCGGGGCTGCACGAAACCGGCGTAACCGTCGGGGATGGCCAGCCGCACCCCGGTCGGGATCAGGGCCCGACCGCCTCGGGGGGCGATGGTGGCCGGCGTGCGGGCGTACAGGTCGGCACCCGCGTCCCCGGCCCGGGCGTAGGCCGGCGGGGGGAGCTCCGGGTCGAGTCGCACGATGGGAACCTCCAGCACCGCGCCCAAGGTAGCCAGTATCGTGCGGCCGGCATGCTGGCGTGGATGGATCTGGAGATGACCGGTTTGGACCCCAACCGGCACGTCATCGTCGAGATCGCCACGCTGATCACCGACGACGAGCTGCAGGTGGTGGCCGAAGGGCCCGACATCGTGGTCCGCGCCACCGAGGACGACCTGGCCGCCATGGACGAGGTGGTGCAGGCCATGCATTCCCGCAGCGGCCTGCTGGACGCCATCCGGGCTTCCACGACCGATCTGGCCGAGGCGGGCCGCCAGACCCTCGACTTCCTGCGAGCGCACATCGACGAGCCGAGGACGGTCCCCTTGTGCGGGAACTCGATCGGCACCGACCGCCGGTTCCTGGCCCGGTGGCTGCCCGAGGTCGACGAGTTCCTCCACTACCGCAGCATCGACGTGTCCACGGTCAAGGAGCTGGCCCGCCGCTGGTACCCCGAGGCTCTCGCCGCCCAGCCCCGCAAGGTCGGTTCGCACCGGGCCATGGGCGACGTGCTCGAGAGCGTGGCCGAGCTGACGTACTACCGGTCCGCGGTGTTCCGGCCCGCGGGCGACCCGGCCGGCTCCGCAACCGGACAAGTCATCTCAGAAAGCTGAAAAGTCCCGGAAAGAGCCGAACGGACCCTGGAACGCGCCGCCCGCCCGTGGCACGATGGGTCGGCAAACCCCCGGCGCCGACGAGGTGCCGGCGGACACAGGGAGGTCTCGTGAGCTTCGATGCGAGCGAACCAGCCATCCGACCGCCGGAAGAAGAGGCCGAGGCCGCACGGCCCCGTGACGACTTCATCGAAGATGCTCCCGAGCATCGCCGGCGGACCTCACGCCAGGTCCGGCACGTAGCCCGTACCCGCCTGCACCTCCTGGCCGGGGACGAGGAGGCTCTGGAGGACGCCGACCTCCTCTGTCCGCAAGCCGCCCACGATCTGGGCCGCAAGGCGTCCCGGCCGCCCAAGAAGGAGGCCAAGCCGGGCCGCCGGGGCGGCTTCAAGGTCTGGAAGACGCCGTTCTGGAAGCGGCGCACGCAGCTGCGGGCGGAGCGCAACGCGGCCGCCCGCCGCCTGGCCCAAGCGGACTGACTAACCCTCCGCCGGCTTGAAGTCGAGGGCCAGCGAGTTCATGCAGAAGCGCTGGCCGGTCGGCTGCGGCCCGTCGTCGAACACGTGGCCGAGGTGGCCGCCGCATCGGCGGCACCGCACCTCCGTGCGCACCATCCCGTGGGCCCGGTCCTCGACCAGCTCGACGGCGTCGGCGACGGCCGGCTCGTAGAAGCTGGGCCAACCGCTGCCGGACTCGAACTTGGTGGTCGAGTCGAAGAGCTTGGTGCCGCAGCCGGCACAGGAGTACGTGCCGTCGTCGTGGTTGTGGACGTACTTCCCGGACCAGGGACGCTCGGTGCCGGCCCGGCGCAGCACTTCGTACTGCTCAGGGGAGAGTTCGGCGCGCCACTCCTCGTCCGTCTTCTGAATCTCGGCTGTCATAGGGAAAAAGGGTACCGACGGTGGCGGCCTACCACGTGTCGACACACGGTCGCTTCTTGCCTGTCCGGGCCGGCGCCGGCGGGAAAGTGCCCAGAACGGCGAGGATCCGGTCGCGGGTGGTGGCCGGGTCGATGACGTCGTCGATCTCGAAGTGGGTCGCCGCGTTGAGGGCCTTGCCGTTGCGGTAGGCAGCCGCGATGAGCCGCTCCTCCAGCGCCCGGCGGGCGTCCGGGTCGCCTTCGGCGTCCAGCTCGCGGCGGAAGCCGAGCCGCACCGCTCCTTCCAGGCCCATGCCGCCGATCTCCCCGGTGGGCCAGGCGACGGTCAGGGCGGGGGCCCGGAAGCTGCCGCCCGCCATGGCCTGCGCCCCCAGCCCGTAACCCTTGCGCAGGATCACCGTCACGTACGGGACGGTGATGCTGCCTCCCACGACGAACATCCGGGAGAAGTGGCGCACCTGCGCCGTCTTCTCCGCCTCGGGGCCGACCATGAACCCGGGCGTGTCGCACAGGAACACAACCGGCAGGTCGAAGGCGTCGCACAGCTGCAGGAAGCGGGCCGCCTTGTCCGCCCCGTCGGAGTCGATGGCTCCTCCCAG
>DATGAX010000561.1:0-3656 GCA_035312965.1 Acidimicrobiales bacterium | reverse complement strand
GCCACCGTCGGCCGGCGCGTGTCGGTCGAGCTGGCCGCGGGGGAGTCGGTGACCGGCACGGCGGTGGCCGTCGACGAGCTGGGGCTCCTGGTCGTGGACGGCGACGACGGGACGAGCCGGGTGCTGGCGGTCGGCGACGTGACGCACCTGCGCTGATGGCCCACGGGGGTGGTTGGTAACCTGAGGCGGTGAAGGCGCTGATCCTCGCCGGCGGCGCAGGCACGCGCCTTCGGCCCATCACCCACACCCGGGCCAAGCAGCTGGTCCCGGTGGCCAACAAGCCGATCCTGTTCTACGGGCTCGAAGCGATCGCCGACGCGGGGATCAAGCAGGTGGGCATCGTGGTGGGCGACACCGCGGGCGAGGTCATGGCCGCGGTCGGGGACGGGTCGGAGTGGGGGCTGGCGGTCACGTACATCCCGCAGGAGGCGCCGCTCGGCCTGGCCCACGCCGTCCTCATCGCCCGCGACTTCCTCGGTGACGACGACTTCGTGATGTACCTCGGGGACAACCTGCTCAAGCAGAGCCTCAAGGAATTCGTGGACCGGTTCGAGGACGACCGCCTGCGGGCCCGGACCCCGACCCTGGAGACCGCGGCCGACGACGGGCCTTGCGCCCAGATCCTGCTCAAGGCCGTGCCCGACCCCCACCGCTTCGGAGTGGCCGAGCTGGCCGACGACGGATCGGTCGTGCGGCTGCTCGAGAAGCCGCCCGACCCGCCGAGCAACCTGGCCCTCGTGGGGGTGTACCTCTTCGACGCCCGGATCCACGACGCGGTGGCCGCCATACGGCCCTCGCGGCGCGGCGAGCTCGAGATCACCGACGCCATCCAGTGGCTGGTCGACCAGGGACTGCGGGTGCGCACGGAGGTGCTCGACGGGTGGTGGATCGACACCGGCAAGCTGACCCCCCTGCTCGAGGCCAACCGGCTCATCCTCGAGACGATCGAGCGGAGCATCGAGGGAGAGGTGGACGAGGCGTCCGACCTCGACGGCCGGGTCGTCGTGGAAGCGGGCGCCCGCATCGTGCGCAGCCGGGTGCGGGGCCCCGTGGTGATCGGGAGCGGGACCACCGTGGCGGACAGCTTCATCGGGCCGTTCTCGGCCATCGGGCGGCGCTGCGTCATCGAGGCCAGCGAGATCGAGCATTCGGTGGTCCTCGACGACTGCCGGGTGGCGGGGGCGGGCCGGTTGGAGGACTCCCTGCTCGGCCACCACGTCGAGGTCACCCGGTCGGAACAGCGGCCCAGCGCCACACGGCTGATGGTCGGCGACCACTGCTCCATAGACCTGCAGTAGGCCCGGTAGGCTGGTCGGCCATGAAATTGCTGGTCACCGGCGGAGCCGGGTTCATCGGGTCCAACTACGTCCGGTGGGTCCTGGAGCACGGCGACGACGAGGTGACGGTCTACGACGCCCTCACCTACGCCGGTAACCGGTCCACGCTGGCCGATATCGAGGCGGCGAACCCGGACCGCTACCGGTTCGTGCACGCCAACATCTGCGACCTCGACGCGTTCACGGAGGCGGCCCGCGGCCACGACGCGGTGCTGCACTTCGCGGCGGAGAGCCACGTCGACCGCTCCATCGCCGGACCGGAGGACTTCGTGGTGACCAACTGCGTGGGGACCAACGCGGTGATGCACGCCTGCCGCCACCTCGGCATCGAGCGGGTCGTCCACGTCTCGACCGACGAGGTCTACGGCTCCGTGGAGCAGGGTGACAGCCACGAGACCGACCTGCTGGAGCCCCGATCGCCGTACAGCGCGTCCAAGGCCGGTTCCGACCTGATCGCCCTCTCGTACCACACGACCTACGGGGTGCCCGTGACCGTCACCCGCTCCTCCAACAACTTCGGGCCGTGGCAGTACCCGGAGAAGGTCATCCCCCTCTTCGTCACCAACCTGCTCGACGGCAAGAAGGTGCCGCTCTACGGCGACGGCCTCAACAAGCGGGACTGGCTGTTCGTCACCGACAACTGCAGCGGCATCGACGCCGTCCTGCGCTCGGGCACGGCCGGGCAGATCTACAACATCGGCGCCGGCAACGAGCTCACCAACCGGGACCTCACCGATCGCCTCCTGGCCCTGGCCGGCGCGGGCGAGGAGATGATCCAGTACGTCGAGGACCGGCTGGGCCACGACCGGCGGTACTCGGTGGACACGTCCCGGGTGCGGGCCCTCGGCTGGTCGCCGTCGCGCAAGCTGGACGACGCCCTCGAGGAGACGTTCGCCTGGTACCGGGACCACCGGGCCTGGTGGGAACCTCTCAAGGCGGGCGCGGCGGGCACCAATTGAGGATCCTCGTCACCGGGGCGGGTGGCCAGCTGGGGACCGACCTGGTGCGGGCCGGCGGCCGCCACGAGATGGTCGCCGCCACCCGGGCCCAGCTCGACGTGGGCGACCGGGACCAGGTCCTCGCCGCGGTGACCTCGACCGCCCCCGACCTCATCGTGCACGCCGCGGCATGGACCGCGGTCGACGCCTGCGAGGGCGAACCCGAGCGGGCCTACCGGGTCAACGCCTTCGGTTGCCGCAACGTGGCCGAGGCGGCCCGGCTGGCCGGCGCCCACCTGGTGGCCGTGTCGACGGACTACGTGTTCGACGGGACCAAACCCGATCCGTACGTGGAGTGGGACGCGCCCAACCCGTCGTCGGTGTACGGGCGGTCCAAGCTGGCGGGGGAGCGGGAGATCACCGCCCTGCTCCCGGATGCAGCCATCGTGCGGACCTCCTGGGTGTGCGGCCGGCACGGCTCCAACATGGTCAAGACGGTGCTGCGCCTGGCGGCCGGCGACGGGCTGCTCCACTTCGTCGACGACCAGCACGGGTGCCCGACCTTCACCGAGGATCTGGCCGGCCTGCTGCTGCAGCTGGCGGTGTCGCGGCGGCCCGGCGTGTTCCACGCCACCAACCAGGGGGCGACGACCTGGTACCGCTTCGCCCGGGACGTGGTCGAGCTGGCCGGGCACGATCCCGATCGGGTCCGGCCCATCGCCACGGCCCAGCTCGACCCGCCCCGGCCGGCGCCGCGCCCGGCCAACTCCGTCCTCGACAACGCCGCCCTCCGCATGAGCGGGCTGGCGCTCCTCCCCGACCACCACGAACCCCTCGAACGGACAGTGAAGGCGCTCCTCGACCAATGACCGACCACCCGGCCCCCCATCCCGCCCCCTCCACCGTCGCCGTCATCGGCGTCGGGTACGTCGGGTTGACGACCGCGGCCTGCCTGGCCCACCTGGGCAACCGGGTCATCGCCGTCGACGTGGACGAGGCGAAGGTCGAGCGGATGGCCAAAGGGATCTCGCCCATCCTGGAGGAGGGTCTGGAGGATCTGATCAGGGAGGGCCTGGACTCCGGGCGGCTCACCTTCACCACTGAAGCGGCGGCCGCGGCGGAGGGCGCCGACTTCGTCTTCCTCTGCGTCCCTACGCCGCAGGGCGCCGACGGGGCGGCCGACCTGCGCTTCGTCGAGCAGGCGTCGGCCCAGATCGCCCCCCACCTCAAGCCGGGGGCGGTGGTCGTCACCAAGTCGACCGTGCCGGTCGGCTCGGCGGGCAAGGTGGTGGCGGCCCTGGGACGGCCCGACACGTCTGTCGTGTCCAACCCGGAGTTCCTCCGGGAGGGCAACGCCGTCCACGACTGGCTGCACCCCGAC
>DATGAX010000560.1:0-3480 GCA_035312965.1 Acidimicrobiales bacterium | reverse complement strand
CAACTCCCCGACGCGCATGGGCATACCGGCCGGTGACTGTAGCGGTCGCGGACTTTGGACAAGATGTACAGGGTTTCTGCGGTCGTCAGCCGCTCGGTCCGCTCCCTTCTCCCGCGCCGGGTCTGACAAAATCGCACCGGTATGTCGGCGTAGCTCCCCGACCAATGGGCTGCGCCTCCTCCCGTCCACTACCCAGAGGATCCCTTGATGTCGCACCCGAACCCCGAGCTCGAACGGGTTCAGGCCGAATTGGAGAGCATGGTGCAGCGCCGCCTCGAGCACCGGTTCACCGCTGAGGACCAGGATCGATGGTCGCAATTGGTCGAGCGGGAGGAGCAGCTGCTCGCCTCTGCCGGCCGCGATGGCGATCCGCATGAACGGGACGGCGACCCGCCGGGGTAGCTCAGGGTCCGGCGGCGCGCCGCACCGGCCCCCAACGGGATACCACGTAGATCAGGGCCGCAGCCCCGGCACCCATGGCCCCGGCCTGGAGGGTGAACTCGACCCCCGGCCGATGCTCCAACGAGAAGAAGGTGTCGACGCCGGGGAGCAGGAAGGCGGCGACGAACAGCCCGGCCATGGTCGCCACGAGCAGCACACGGACGCGACCCGCCGGCTTGGCGACGATCCACAGCACCCACAGGCTCACGATGACGGTGACGATGATCGCCGCCACCCGGGACGCCTCGCCGGAGAGGCCCTCTTCTCTGGCCGCCGCATAGGTGAGAAGCACGGCGGTGGCCGTGACGGTGCCGGCCAGCACCGACGGGACGAGCACCCGACGCAGGAATCCGGGACGGAACCGGCGCTCGTTAGGCCCGAGCGCCAGGAAGAAGCCCGGGATCCCGATGCCGACGGCGCTGATGAGCGTCAGGTGGCGGGGCAGGAACGGGTAGGGCCAACCCGTGATCGAGATGACCACCGACAGGATCAGCGAGTAGACGTTCTTGACCAGGAAGAGGACGGCGACCAGCTCTATGTTGCCGAGCACCCGTCGCCCCTCGGCCACTACCGAAGGGAGAGTGTCGAAGTCGTCGTCGAGCAGCACCAGCTGGGCGACGCCGCGGGTCACCGCCGATCCCGACCCCATGGCCACGCCCAGGTCGGCGTCCTTGAGGGCGAGCACGTCGTTGACCCCGTCGCCGGTCATGGCCACCGTGTGCCCGCCGGCCTGCAGCGCCTTGACCATCTCCTGCTTCTGGTCGGGCGTCACCCGGCCGAATACGCGGTTGGTCTCGACCGCGTCCTGCATGGCGAGCGGACCGTCGTGACGGGCCAGAGTCCGGGCGTCGACGGCCCGCTCGGCCCCCGGCAGTCCCACCCGGCCGGCCACGCTGGACACGGTGGCCGGGTGGTCCCCGGAGATGACCCTCACGGTGACGCCCTGGTCGGCGAAGTAGGCGAGGGTGTCGCGGACCTCGGGGCGGATGCGCTCGCGCAGCACCACGACGCCCACCGCGGTCAGCCCCTGTGGGATCCCGGCCTCCGTGCCGCCATCCAGGGGGGCCGGGCCCGACGCCACGACCAGGACGCGGGAACCCTGGCCGGCCAGGCGGGAAGCCACGGGGCGCAGGCGGTTGGGATCTGAAGCTGTGACGACCTCCGGGGCGCCCACCACCCAGGTCCCGTGACCGGCGAAGGTGGCGCCGCTCCACTTCCGGGCCGAGTCGAACGCCACCTCCGCCACCGGCCGGTCCCAGACGCGGCCCGACGGCAACGCCGCCGCCACCGCCTTCAGGGTGGAATTGGCCGCCGGCGACGCGCCCAGCGTCCGTAGAGCCGCTTCCACGTCCGACCGCTCCGCCCCGGCCACCGTGAGCCGGTCGAAAGACAGGCCCCCTTCCGTCAAGGTGCCTGTCTTGTCGACGCACAGGGCGTCCACCCGGGCCAGGGTCTCGACCGCGGGCAGCTCCTGCAGCAGCACCCGCCGGCGGGCCAGGCGGACGGCGGCGGCGAGGAAGGCCAGGGTGGTCAGGAGCACCAGGCCTTCGGGCACCATGCCGACCAACCCGGCCACCGCCAGGCGCACTGCCACGCGCCATGGCTCCGTCTGGAGCTCCCGGACGAAGAGGACAGGCGCGATCAGCACCATGGCCCCGGACAGCCATCGGAGAATCTGGTTGATCCCGGCCATGAGCTCCGACCCGGCCAGGTCGTACCGGCGGGCCTGCGCGGCCAAGCGGTTGGCGTACGACCCCGATCCGACGGCGGTCACGCGGGCCTCGAGCGCGCCCGCCACCACCCAGGACCCCGAGGTGAGCAGATCGCCGGCGGCCTTGGCGACCGAGTCGGACTCGCCCGTGGCCAGCGACTCGTCCAGCTCGGCACCGACCGGTTCACCCACGACCACGGCGTCGACCGGGAGCTGGTCGCCGGCTCGCAGCTCGAGCAGGTCGTCGATCACGACGTCGTCCGGGGCCACCTCTTCCGGCCGTCCGTCCCGGACGACCCGCACCTGCGGGGTGCTGATGATGGCCAGTGCCTCGAGCTTCCGCTTGGCCCGCGCCTCTTCAACGGCGCCGACAACGGTGTTGAGCAGGGCGATGACGAGGAACGTGGCGTCGGGAGCGGATCCGGTCGCCAGAGTGGCCCCTCCGAGCGCCAGGAGCAGGAAGTTGAGCCGGGTGAAGGCGTTGCGGCGGAGTATGCCCGCCCACGACTGCGAGGTGAGGCCGTTGACCCGGTTGTCGTCGCCCCGGGCCACGCGCGCCTCGACCTCGGCGGGGGTGAGCCCGTTTTCCAGCCAGGGCCTCGGGACCTCCGGTCCGGGCGAAGCCTCCCCGGCGGCTAAGGGGCCGTGGGTGACCGAGGCGGGCATCGGACGTACCGCGTCACGGCCCTCAGACCGCGGTCGGCTGGTACCCGGGAGCTGCCGTGCTCGGGTCGGCGACCGGTCGGCGGGGGCGGGCGGGGGGGCGGACGATGACCACCGGGCAGTGGGCGTGGCGGGCGCACTCGTTGCTGACCGACCCGAGGGCCAGCTGCCGCCAGCCACCCACGCCTCTGGGCCCGACCACGAGCAGGTGGGCTCCCTCGCTCGCCGCCAGCAGCGCCTTGGCCGGCGGGGGATCGCAGATGCGCCCGATCACGACGATGTCCGGTGCCAGGGTCCTGGCCCGGGCCACCGCCCGGTCCAGGATGGAACGCTCGGTGGTGATGTGGTCCGGGGCCAGTGCCGCGAGCGCCTCCTGGCGGAAGACATCGGCGTGCACGATCTCGAGGACGGCGGCGCGCCGCTCCGCTTCGGCCGCGGCCCATGCCAGCGCCCGCATCGAGGGGGCCGACCCGTCCACTCCGACGACGATCCGGGGTCCGCCCGCGACCGCCTTGTCCACGCCGCTGTTCGTGTTGGCACTCATGGTGACGGCTCCTTTAGGGCTCGTATCCATTCCAGTGCGTGCCCGGACGACCGGACAGGGCCGAACGTCACCAATGGCCGGCGTGGCCGGTCGGTCGGGACGCCTGACCTGGGCGCCGGGG
>DATGAX010000559.1:0-2518 GCA_035312965.1 Acidimicrobiales bacterium | reverse complement strand
CTGGCCACCGCCGAACGGCTCCTGGAGGAACGGCCGGTGCGCGACATCTCGATCGACGACCTGGCCCGCGGGGCGGGCATCTCGAGGCCCACCTTCTACTTCTACTTCCCGTCCAAGGACGCCGTCCTGCTGACGTTGCTCGACCGGGTGGCCGAGGAGGCCCGCGCCACGAGGGGCCGGGCGCTGGAAGAGGCCGGCGACGACGTGCCCGAGCTGTGGCGGCGCGGCCTGGTCACCATCCTGGAGACGTTCCGGGCCCACCGGCCGCTCATGCTGGCGCTGTCGCAGATGGTGTCGGAGAGCGAGGAGGCCCGGAAGCTGTGGGGCCGCATCATGGAGGGGTTCGTCGACGACACCCAGCTCGGCATCGACTCCGAGCGGGCCCGGGGGGCGGCACCCGGCGGAATCCCATCACGCGAGCTGGCCATCGCGCTCAACTGGATGACCGAGCGCACGTTCCACGCCGCCCTGTCGGGCCAGGACCCGGGCCTGGACGAGGAGCAGGCCCTGGAAGTGCTGCTCGGGATCTGGAGCCGGGCGATCTACCTCGACGACAGCCTGGGCGGCTAGCGGGCCGGGACCGGCCGGGCCGTGCCGCGCCGGGCCCGCCGGCCCCGGTACATGGCCTCGTCCGCTCCCACGAGCAGATCGTCGAGGGTGACGGCCCGCCCGAGCGGGGTGGCGGTGGCCCCGATGCTCCATCTGACGTCCATGGCCCGGGCCGCGTCGAGGAAGCGCTCGACGACGAGGTGCACGGGCGGGTGGTCGTATCCCAGCGTCATGAACACGGCGAACTCGTCACCACCGATGCGCGCCGCCACGTCGGTGTCGCGGGCGACCGAGCGCAGGACGGAGGCGGCCCGCTGCAACAGGCGGTCGCCCGCCTCATGGCCCTTCTGGTCGTTGGCCTGCTTGAGGCCGTCGAGGTCGAGGTAGAGGACGAGGGCGCGGCGACCTGTGCGCTGGAGCGCCTTGAGCTCGCGGCCGGCGAGCAGCGTGAAGCCTCGCCGGTTGTACAGCCCGGTGAGCTCGTCCACCAGGGACAGCTGCCGGACCTCTTCCTCGACCCGTTTGCGTTCCGCGATCTCCCGCTGGAGGCGCCGGTTGACCTCTTCCAGCTCGGCCGTGCGCCGGCGCACCCGGTCCTCCAGAGAGGCGCGGACCGTGGCGTTCTCGAGCGCCAGCGCGGCCGAGTCGGCCAGGGCCTGCAGGAGCCTGAGCTCGTCCGCGTCGGGGGTGTGGCGGGTGGTCCAGTAGGTGGCCACCGCGCCGATCGGCTCGCGGGAGCGGACCGGGACCATGGCCAGGCTGGTGACCGGTGTGGACCAGTACGGGGCCACGGGTAAGCGGATGTCGGCCCTGACGTCCTCGATGAGGATCGGACGGCGCTGGTCCACGCACCACCCGGCCAGCGACTTGTCGAGGGGGATGCGCCGGCCCTTCCAGCCCGGGCCCCGGCCGTCCTCGTCGGCGAAGAACGCGAATGTACCCTCGACGAGGGCCAGTCCTGATCCGTCGGCGCGGGCGATGCGGCGGGCGCCGCGGCTGAGGACGCGGTGGATCTCCGGCACCGAGCGGGCCAGAGACAGATCCTGAAGAGCCGCGATGACGAGATCCACCGGGGTCCATTATCCCCTGCCCGAGATAAGTTCGGGGCGATGGCCGAGAAGATCGCTTACGACGAGTTCGCCATGTTCCACGAGAACGCCGAGGAGTACGGGATCCCGTACACGCCCCCGGCGGTGCGCCGGGAGGGGGTCGATCTCGGCGACGGCCGCCGGCTGAGCGCGCTCGTGTGGGGCAGCGCGCCCCCCGATCTGGTGTTCCTCCACGGCGGCGCCCAGAACGCCCACACCTGGGACACGGTGCTGCTCGCGCTGGGTCGCCCCGCGGTCGCCGTCGACCTGCCCGGCCACGGCCACTCCGACGGAGGGCGATCCGGCTATCTCGATCCCGACGACAACGCCGACGACGTGGCCCTCGCCATCCGCCGCCTCGCCCCCGACGCCCAAGCGGTGATCGGGATGTCCCTCGGCGGCATCACGTCGATCGCCCTGGCCCACCGCCATCCCGACCTGGTCCGCCGCTTGGTGCTGGTCGACATCACGCCGGGTGTCAACGGCGAGAAGTCGGCCCAGATCACCGCGTTCGTCAACGGGCCGGAGAGCTTCCCCGACTTCGACGCCATCCTGGCCCGGACGGTGGAGTTCAACCCGACCCGGTCCGTGGCGTCCCTGCGGCGGGGCATCCTGCACAACGCCGAGCAGCGCGATGACGGGTCATGGGTGTGGCGCTACGCCCGGCACCGGTCGGGGGTGGGGGAGGCGCCGGGCGGCGATCCGCACGACCGGTTCAAGCAGCTGTGGGACGCGCTCGGGTCGGTGACGGTGCCCGTAATGCTGGTTCGGGGGATGCGCCCTCAGTCGGTGGTCGACGACGCCGACGAGGCGGAGCTGCGGCGCCGGCAGCCGGACGTCCGGGTGGAGCATGTCGAGGAGGCGGGGCACAGCGTGCAAGG
>DATGAX010000558.1:0-2036 GCA_035312965.1 Acidimicrobiales bacterium | reverse complement strand
TTCCGCCGGGGCGGCGGCGGGGCGAGCCGGGGCGGCGGGGGTGGGGGCGGGCGCCGGAGTGGGCGCGGGGGCGGCCGCGGCGGGGCGGGCCGCGGCCGGGGCCGGCCGGGGGGCGGGGGCCGGTTCGCGGGCCGGGGCCGGGGCGGCAGCCGGGCGGCTGGCCCCGCTCGGCGCGGACGACACCACACCGGGCCGGCTGGACGGGCGGGCCGGGGCCTCCGCCGCGGGCGCGGACGCCGCGGGCGCGGCCGTCGGGGCGCTGGCGGCAGCAGCTGGCGCGCTGGTGGCGACCGCGGCTTCCGCCCCGCCGCCCTTCTCGTCGGCGCCATCGGGTTGGACCGGGCGACGCAGGCCCTCCTGATCGGCCTTACGGCGGACGCGGTCGGCCTGCTGCTCCTCGATGCTCGAGGAGTGGCTCTTGACCCCGATCCCCAGCTGGATGCAGAGGTCGAGCGCTTCTTTGTTGGTGAGGCCGAGCTCTCTTCCCAGCTCGTAGACCCGGATCTTCTTGGCCAAGTTGCTGCTTAAATCCCTTCTCGGTTACTGCTCTGTTCGTCCATGTTCTCACGTTCCGGGCGGCTCGCTCCTAGCAGGGCGGTAGCGCCGGCCGGCACTTCGGACCGGAAGGCCCTCGAGAAGGCGTTCCGGCGTGCTGCAAGTTCGAGGCAGGCAACCTCGGGACCTCCGGTCCTGGGGTCCCGGCAGAGCCAGGCGCCTCGACCGGGGGCGACCCGGTTGACTGCGAGCGCCCCGTCGTCGGTGCGGGCGATCCGCACCAGCCTACCGGTCCCGGTTCGGGTCCGGCATCCGACGCACGTCCGGACCGGAGCCGACCCGGGGCCCGGCGCGGTCCGGGGTGTCCGGGGGGCGGCTACCCCTCCGCTCCTGAGTCGCCGTCGCCGGCCGGCGCCGCTTCCAACTTCGCCTCGGCCCCGGCGCCGACCGTCTCGCCGGCGGCAACCCCGACCGTCTCGCCGGCGGCAGCCCCGACCGTCTCGCCGGCGGGGGGCGGGGCGGCCGGACCTGCTCCGTCCACCGGGGCGGTGCCGTCGTCGCCGGTCTCGGCCGTGCCCGCCGACCACTCCTCGGCGGAGACCGCCTCGCCGCCCTCGGCCGGCTGCCACACCATCTCACCCGACTCCGTCTCCACCCATTCGCCCTCGGCCCATTCCTGCTCGGCGTAGGCGGCCTCCTCGGCCATCTGGGTCTCGCTCTTGATGTCGATGCGCCACCCGGTGAGCCGGGCCGCCAGCCGGGCGTTCTGGCCTTCCTTGCCGATGGCCAGTGACAGCTGGAAGTCGTGCACGACGACCGTGGCGGTGCCGGTCGAGTCGTCGAGGTGGACCTCCTTGACCTTGGCCGGCTGGAGGGCCCGCATCACGAACTCCCGCGGCTCGTCGGAGAAGGGCACGATGTCGACCTTCTCGCCCCGGAGCTCGTTGGTGACCATGCGCACCCGGGCACCGCGTGCGCCGACACACGCCCCGACCGGGTCGACGTTGGGGTCGTTGGACCACACCGCGATCTTGGTGCGGTGGCCCGGCTCGCGGGCGGCCGCCTTGATCTCCACCACACCGCTGGAGATCTCGGGGACCTCGAGCTCGAACAGCCTCTTGATGAGGCCGGGGTGGGTGCGGCTGACGACGATCTGGGGTCCCTTCGAGGTCTTGCGCACCTCGACGATGTAGGCCTTGAGGCGCGAGCCGTGCTCGTACTTCTCGTAGGGGACGTGCTCCGCCTGGGGCAGGAGGGCCTCCACCTTGCCGAGATCCAGGAGCGTGTAGCGGCTGTCGGTCTGCTGGATGATGCCGGTGACGATGTCGCCCTCCCGGCCGGCGTACTCCTCGTACTTGAGGTCGCGCTCGGCTTCGCGGATGCGCTGGGTCATCACCTGCTTGGCCGTCTGGGCCGCGATACGGCCAAAGTCCTTCGGGGTGACGTCCCACTCGCGGATGACGTTGTCGTCGTCGTCGACCTCCTGGCCGTAGACGCGGATCTCGCCCGTATCGGGATCGACCGTCACGGTGGCGAACTCC
>DATGAX010000557.1:0-2769 GCA_035312965.1 Acidimicrobiales bacterium | reverse complement strand
GCAGGCCGTCGTGGGGCAGGGCCCGCTGGCGGACGACCTCCCTCATCACCTGGCCGACCTGACCGGTCGCCCCGTAGATACCGATCGTTACCACCTACTCGCCCTCCAGCTTGAACGCCCGGTGCAGGGCGACGACCGCCTTGTCCACCAGCTCGGCCCGCACCACGCAGGTCAGCCGGATGGACGAGGTGGAGATCATCTCGATGTTGATGCCCTCCCCGGCCAGCGTCTCGAACATGGTGGCCGAGATGCCGGGATGGGTCTTCATGCCCGCCCCCACGATCGACACGGTGGCGATGTCGGGGTCGGCCAGCACCTCGGCGGCGCCTATCTCCACCTGGAGCGACTCGGCCACCGAGCGGGCCGTCGCCAGGTCCTCGTGCGGCACCGTGAACGAGATGTCGGTGGTGCCCGACAGCGACACGTTCTGCTCGATCATGTCGACGTTGATCGAGCGGTCGGCCAGGGCCCGGAACAACCGGGCCGCCACCCCGGGATGGTCCGGCACGCCGGTCACCGTGACCTTGGCCTCGGAGCTGTCGGACGTGACGGCCGAGATGATCGCCTGCTCCACTTCGGGGTCTTCCTCCTCGATCCAGGTGCCCGGCTCCCAGGTGAAAGCGGACCGGACATGCAGCCGCACGTTGTGGTTGCGGGCGAACTCCACCGAGCGCATGGCCGGCTTGGGACAGCCGGCGGTGCACATCTCCAACATCTCTTCGAAGCTGAGCCGCTTGAGCCGGCGGGCCTCGGGCACCACCCGGGGGTCGGCGGTGAAGACCCCCGACACGTCGGTGTAGATCTCGCAGGCGTCGGCATCCAGCGCCTGGGCCAGCGCCACTGCAGTGGTGTCGGTGCCGCCCCGCCCGAGGAAGGTGACCTCCCGGTCGGTCGAGACGCCCTGCGCCCCGCCGACCACCGCCACCTTCCCCTGCTGCAGGGCCTCCCTGACCCGGTCCGCCCGCACCTCGAGGATCTTGGCCTTGGTGTGCTCGGTGTCCGTGACGATGCCGGCCTGGCTGCCGGTGAAGCTGGCGCTCTGGATGCCGATGTCGTGCAGGGCCATGCAGAGGAGGGCCATCGCCTTGCGCTCTCCCGCCGTGATCAGCATGTCCATCTCCCGCCCCGGATGGGTGTCGGACACCTGCGCGGCCAAGTGGAGCAGCTCGTCGGTCTCCTTGCCCATGGCGCTGACGGCGACCACGACCCGATCCCCGCGCCGCACGGCCCGGCCTATGTAATCGGCCACCGTGCGCATCCGTTCGGCGTCGCCGACCGAGGTGCCGCCGAACTTCATCACCACCAGCCGGGAGGGGGACATCGCGCCCCCAAGGCTACCAGCGGGGTCCCTTCCGCCCCGCTGGATTAGGTTGCATCTCATGCCAGGCAACGGCGGTTTCGGCTCCTTTCGCCACCTGGCGACCCGCTTCTTCGGCGCCCTCGATCCGCGGGGACCGGAACCGGACGAGGAGGAGTGGGCCTTGTCATGGCTGGTGCCGGGCGAGCAGCAGCTGTGGCGGCGCATGTCCGGCCCCGACCGCCGCCACGCCGCCGGGGTGGCCCGCGAGACGGCCCGGCTGCTCGGGGATCCGCCGCCTCCCCGGGAGGTGATGGCCAGCGCCCTCCTCCACGACGTGGGCAAGGTCGCGTCCGGATTGGGCACCTTCCCGCGGGTGGCGGTGACTGTGGCCGCCATCGGCCTCGGTCGGGAGCGGCTGGTCGGCGGCGACGGTCGCCCGCAGGAAGGCTGGCGCCTGAAGGTCAGCGCCTACCTGACCCACGACCGGATCGGGGCCGACCTGTTGCAGGAGGCCGGGAGCCATCCCACCACGGTGGCGTGGGCCGCCGAGCACCACCTCCCGGCCGAGCAGTGGTCGCTGCCCCGCCCCGTCGCCGACGCCCTCAAGGCGGCCGACGGCGACTGAGTCCGGGTCCTAGTCCTGGGGCTGGGGCTCCACGGGAGCCGCCATCGCCGCGGCGGCGGCTTCGTTGGCGGCCCGGAAAGACTTCCAGCGGTGCCAGACCACGAAGGCGATGGCGGCGACGGCTCCGACCGCAATGAGGTAGCCGGCGTAGCTGAAGCCCTTCATCACCTTGTCGTAGCTGCCCCCCACTCCGTAGCCGATACCGGCCATGGCCCCGTCCCAGATCAGGGAGCCGAGGAGGGTGAGGACACCGAACCGGACCAGTGGGACCTCCGCCACCCCGGCGGGGACGGCGACGAAGTTGCGGATCACGGGCACCAGCCGGCTGGCGAACACGCCCCACTGCTCGTGACGCTGGTACCACGCCTCGGCCCGGTCGAGATCCTGGTGGGTGAGCAGCACGTACTTCCCGTAGCGGTCGACGAACGCCCGACCGCCGAAACGGCCGATCACCCAGGCGATGTAGGCGCCGACCAGCTCACCCCCGGCGCCGGCCGCGATCACCCCGGCCAGGTTGAGGTGCCCCTTGTAGGCCCAGTAGCCGGCGAAGCCGAGAGTCAGCTCCGACGAGGTCGGGATGCAGCACGACTGCCCGACCGACAGGACGAAGATCGCCAGGTAGCCGGCCGACGACACGAAGTGGGTGAAATTGAGCAGGGCGAGCACCGCTCAAAGGTAGATGGCCGGGAAGGCGGACGGGGACCGGGCCGGCCGGGGCGGGGACGGCGCTCCGGCGGGGGTGGGCGGGCGGATCCCGGCGGGCCCGATGGGATCGGGGAAACCCGCCGCGACTAGGTTGTCGGCCCGTGCCCACAGACAAGAGAGCCCGCCAGAGGGCCGGCCG
>DATGAX010000556.1:0-2505 GCA_035312965.1 Acidimicrobiales bacterium | reverse complement strand
TCTCGACCGACACGTTAAAGGGGCTGGGGATCCCCGTCCCCGACAACTACTCGGCGCCCTCCACCGGGGGTCTCGAAGACACCGTCGGCGTGCACATGCAGGCGTTCAGGTTGGGGGAGATTCTGTTCACGGTGTGCTCCTGCGAGCAGTGGGTCGAGCAGTCTTGGAACATCAAGACCCGCACCGACACCGCTCCCGGCAACGAGTACCTGGGCTATGACCCCACCAACCCGGTCCCCTACCCCAGCGAGCGGGGCCTCGAGCAGTGCACGCCCAACCCCGACGGCAGCCACCAGGACGACGGCGCCGGCACGGGCACCTGGACGTGCCAGCTCCAGGACATCTGGACCCAGAAGAAGACCAACTTGTCCGACCGGCTTGTCGAGCACATGCGCGCCGAGATCCTCAACGACGCCTCGGGCTGGGATGACCCGACCTGCAAGGAGATGGGCTGCGGCGCCCAGGCCGAGTCCGAGCCGCCGGACCTGAGCAAGATCTACGGCAACTTCACCCACGACGACACCACCGCTCGCGACGTGCACGGCGGCGCCAGCCAAACCACCGAGTACGCGCGCAAGCGTGGGTACAAGCTCACGGTGACCATCGCGATGGCCAACGACTACAACGGCTACATCGCCTCCTATCGCGAGTACATGGACCGCGACCACTACCGCAAGGCGCTGACCGGCTGGGGTCCGCACTCCAGCGACTACTACGCCACGCGCCTGGCCCAGATGGGCCACGAGCTCAAGGGCGACCCCGCCGCCCAGAGCGCGCTGGACGCCCAGACCGACGTGGCGAAGGCCAGCTCCGGCTGGGCGTCGATGGCCGTCAAGGAGGTCGCCGACCAGCAGGTAGAGGACGCCAAGGTGCGCGCCGTCGGCGAGGCCTCCGCGGCCGCGGTGACCGCCTATGACCGCACGCTCCCCGACGACGGTCTGGGCTCGCCCTCGGACTTCACCCAGCCCCGGAGCGTCGAGCGCTTCGACGCCGCCACCTACACCTGGGTGGGGGGCAACAACTACACCGACAACCCCTACGTGACCGTCGAGCGCCAGGTGGGCGGCGACTGGATCCCGTTTGCCGACCAGAGCGGCGAGATTCCGGTGATCGTGCACTACCCCGGCGGCCAGGCCGGCTATGACCAGAACGCCCCGGGTCAGCTGGCCACCGGCATGGTCGGCTATCGCGTCGGCGGCCAGCCGTGGAAGTGGACGGCCACCTTTGAGGCGTTCGTCTCGCGCTTCGGGCTCGTCGACCCACAGGGCAGCGCCTACCAGGCCACCCCCCCGGGGACCTACCACTTCGTAGTCACCGGCGAGGCCCACCGCGGGGGCGCCGACGTCCCCTACCGCTACGTCTCAGACCCCTTCCAGGTGAGGCCCTGGAGCGGCATCACCGTCGACGACGCCAAGCTCGACCCGGCCGGGCACGCCACCTTCTCGGCCGGGCCCACGCATCAGATCCCCGAGCAGACCGTCCGCCGGACCGCCCGGCCTCCCGTCCACGCCGACGGCTCGCCCAACCCCAACGACGATCCGGTGACCTTCACCATCGGTCCCGTCGACTTCCCCGACCACGCCAACGATCAGGCAGCCACGGGCGCGCGCTTTCTCAACTCGCTGCGCGGCTACTCCGGCACCGGCCCCAAAGAGGTCGAGCACTACTGCCTGGACTGCAGCTTCCGCCCGTGGCTGGACGCCACCGACGACCTGACCGCCACCGTGAACATCAAGCGCGCCGACGGCAGCACCAGCTCCGAGCAGGACACCCCCGATGCCAGCGGCCACTTCGTCTCCACCACGACGCTGTCCCCCGGCGATCGGGCCACGATCGCGATCGACGACGCCTGGGGCGACACGACCGGATCGCCGGCCACGATCTCCGGATAGCCAGGCCGAGCGGACCCGGCTGGCCGGGCTATGCCCGCCCCAGCCTAAGGGGAGGCGAGGTGGCCGGTTCCAGCACGCCGTTTCCGGCGAAGTGGGCCAGGACGCGGATCGGATGGCGCTTGGCCGGCGGTCGGGCCGCCAACCTGAGGCGGGCCCGAAACGAGCAGTCGGCGCCCACCGTGGTGCTTTGCCGCAGCACCCGCTGGCGTCCCCGTCTGACCTCGAGAACCACCCGGCCGGTGCAGCCGTTTTGCCCGCTGACCTGCGAGGGGAGCGTCAGCTTGCCGGCCAGGGCGATCGTGCTCGCCGAGCGCCCGCGGCTGAGCGTCCCCCTGAGGATCAGTGAGCCGGGCCGGAAGCGGTGCGGCACCTGGGTGAAGAACGTCCGGTCCGAGCCCACGATCACGCGCCCGTCGCCCATGTGCACCACCAGCCGGAAGTGGTAGGTCCGCCGGGCGAGCAGCCCGCCAAGCGCCGCGGCGACCGACTGCGTCCGGCTCGTGGCCCCTGCGGTCTGGTGCCGGGTCTGGGTCCCGTAAAGGGGGGTCAGCCCGTATTCGAAGTAGTAGGTGACGGTGGCGTCGCGAGTGCGCAGCGCGCCGTTGAGCTGCGC
>DATGAX010000555.1:0-2936 GCA_035312965.1 Acidimicrobiales bacterium | reverse complement strand
GGCTGGGAGACCACCAGGCGGCCCTGGTCGAGGTCGAAGGGAAGCCTGAGAGGGTCGAGACGAGGGTTGGAGAGGCCCTGCGGATGCGTACTCGAGCAGCGCACGCCGGGAAGGCTCTGGGCGTCGTAGGCCGGCGAGCCGTGAGTGGATCCGGAGAGGGCGGCGCTCACGACGACGGCGAGGCTCGCCACGATGCCCCCAAGACGTCCCCTCATCAGGGGGAGCGTAGCGCTCCAGGTGTACTCAGTTCTGTACTCAGTTCGGTTTGGCGACCATCTCAGGCGATCGGCGTCCATAGGCGTCCAGCGAGTTGCTCCCGAGTTCGGAGTAGCGGGCCTGGGCGAACGCGTGTACGATAGTGGACACTGGACCTCAGTCTGAAAAACCCGGTGTCGTCAGTTCGATCCTGACCCTCGGCACCAGCAGTTGGCGGAGGCGGCGGCCGCCGCAGGGAAGCTGCCGCCAGTGGGACCTCTCCAATCCCATCTTCCGTGCCCGGCTCCTCGACCAGCTCGAGGAGCCGAGCACGGCGTGAAGGTCAGCCCGCGATGAAGGTCCCGTTCATGTCGGGGTGCGGGTCGCACCGGAAGAAGAACGTGCCCGCTGGCAGGCCCTGGACCGAGTACGTGGTCTTACCCGGCCCATCGATGAGCTCGCCCTTGAAGAACGTCTTGCTGGCGGTCTGGTCCTCGTAGATCGACACGTTGTGGGGAATGCCCCTGTTCAGGTTGGTGAAGTCGATCGTGAACGCCTGGTTGGCGGGCGCGGCGAGGCACTTCTTGTCGAACTTGCTGTCGAAAGACGTGATCGACAGCTTCGTGCCGTTGGGGCTGCAGGTGCCGCCCGCCGCCTTCGGTTGAACCGCGGCTGCCAACGACCCGCCACCGGTCAGGACCAGCATCGAGATGGCCGCCACCACAGGCAACCACAGGTGCATGCGGTTCGAGCGTCCCCGCATCAACTCAACCTGGGGCAGTCAGCCGGCGGGGCCTGCGTGAAGTCGACCGCCGTGATCGTGTTGCCGATGACCGGCAGCGGCGTCGTGGGGGAGGTCACGTACATGGTCCAGAGCACGACCGTAGTTCTGTTCTCGGCTCAGCGAAGCTGGGTCGGGCACTCCGACGGCGGCGCCTGCGTGAAGTCGAAGTGGTCGGGATTGCTGTCGAGGACCGGCAGCGGTTCGCCGTGCCTCAGGTTGAACCCGAACAACGTGATCACCGCCGGTTCGTTGCCCTCGACGACCCCCAGGTGGCGGTGCACCGGGTGGATCCAGGCATCGCCGGCGTGGTACTCCTCGACTTTCTCGCACTTCCCGTTGCGCGGTGCGTAGAAGGCCCACGTCCCCTTGGTGAGGATGGCCACGTGGGGGGTGTGCGCGAACCAGCCGGTGCTGAAGCCGGGTTGGAGGGTCACCGTGGTCATGAAGGCGTCTTTGCCGGCCTCGACTGGCAACTCCTGGGAGGCGCCGTAGGCCTGACCGCCGGCGTGAGATTGCTCGAAGTAGGGCGAAGGATCGCCCCGGAACGACTTTCCCGTGGAGATCCCGTTGGCCACGATGGCGGCGGCGAACCCGGCACAGGGCGGTGCCGCTTCCGTCGGCCCATCCACGAGCGGTGCCCCACCGCCGTGCGGGAGCCCGGTGAAGTTGGCGAGCAGCTCCACCGGCTGCTGCCCGACGTTGTGGAGGCGGAACTTGCCCGGCGGCAGGACGAGTGCATTCCCGGCCGTGAGATCCCCGCTGGCGCAGCCCTCGGCCTGTTCGACCTTCAGCGAACCCTTGGTGATGGCCAGCGCCGTGGTGCCCGGGCCGGTCCGCCAGCCGGTGTCGCCGCCGGGCGCCACCATGTAGGTCGACGACAGTACGTCGTGACCGGTTGGGGCGACGACCTTGGCGTTGGCGACCTGCTGGGCGCGCCCGTATTCCGTGGAGCTGAACTGCCCCGTAGGGGGCGTGGCGGACGCGACGTTCACGGAGGCCAGGACGGCAACGGTGGCGAAGACGGTGGACAGGCCAGGGAGTTTGCGCATCGAAATCTCCTCATCTTCCCGCTAGCCCGCGAGAGGGTTCGTTGTCCCTCCCCCCGCCCGTCATGCTACGACTTTGGCGCGTGAGGAACAACGGAACGAAAACAACGCTTTAGGAAACCTCTGCCCTATCGTCGCGTCTCGCACCTCCGAGCAGCCTCAGCGCGGCCCGGTGCCGCGAGGATGCCAAGCAGGGCCAACGCCCGGGACCAAGGATCGCGGTGAGCATGAAGGCTCCATACGCGAGACCAACGGCCGCGCGCCGGCCCTCGGCGAGGCCGATCATGAACAGGTCCATGCCCGTCCCCACGACGAGAAGCGCCACCCCGGCGGCCGCCAATGAGACCCCGCCGGCGACGAGGAGTCGCTCGGGCGTCGACCGAGCTGGACGCCGGTCCCCGGACACCTCCCAGGCGTAGCCCGCGATCCCGACCATACTGACTGCGAGGAGGGCCACCACGAGCAGCACCCGCCAAATCGTCTCACGCCGACTCGCATCCTGGCTTCCCGTCTGTCTGCCCTGTCAGCACCCGCTCCCACGGCTCCGCCCCGGGTCCAGGCAAGGAGCTGGGTGACCACAGAAAGCGGCGCCGGACACGGGCGAACAGTGGCGGCCGAAGTGGACCCCAATGGACGTTCTCGCCGAGCTGAGTACCACCAGGGCGGATGGTCCCGGACGACCGGAGGGCAGCTGAAAAACCCGGTGTCGTCAGTTCGATCCTGACCCTCGGCACCAAGCGGCACGTCGAGGTGATCGCCGAGTTCTCGGGTGCTCAGGACCACGACGGTGCATAGCCGCCAGGAGCGAGCACCGTCGATCACTCCACGGTGCGCGAATCTCTCCCGAGGCCCCCGGGGGCGGCGACGTCAGCCGCGACGGCAGAGGCAAGGCAAGGAGCCAGGCAACAAGC
>DATGAX010000554.1:0-2508 GCA_035312965.1 Acidimicrobiales bacterium | reverse complement strand
CGACCTGCTCCTCGATGGCCTCGCGGACCTCCTCGGGCGCCAGGATCACCGTCTTGGGCAGCCCGGACATCAGGTCGCGGCCCCGCACCTCGGCTTTGACCAGGTCCGCCTCGGACGGCCAGGCCGATCCGATGGCCAGCTTGATCTCCTCGGCGGTGCGCTCCCCCACCGCGATGCCGTACTCGCGCCGCACGTAGGTCTGGATGGAGGCATCTATGTCAAAGGAGCCGACCCGGATGGCTTCGAGCGCCACGATGCCTCCGAGCGAGATGACGGCGGTCTCCGTCGTCCCCCCACCCACGTCCACGACCATGTTGCCGAGCGGTTCGTGGATCGGCAGACCGGCCCCGATGGCGGCGGCCATGGGTTGCTCGATGAGGAACGCGCCGTTGGCCCCCGCGCCGCGCGCCGCCTCCTCCACCGCCCGCCGCTCGACCTCGGTGATGGCGGACGGCACGCAGATCAGAACCCTCGGACGGTTGAAGCGGGACACGCCGGCCCGCTGCAGCAGGAGACGGATCATGCGCTGCGTGATGTCGAAGTCGGTGATGGCGCCCTTGCGCAGCGGGCGGACGGCGACGATGTAGCCCGGCGTGCGCCCGATCATCTGCCACGCCTCCTGGCCCATGGCCAGGACCTCCTGGGTGCGGGAGTTGAGGGCGATGACGGTCGGCTCGTTGAGCACGATGCCCCGGCCGCGTGAGTAGACGAGGGTGTTGGCGGTCCCGAGGTCGATGGCCAGGTCTCTAGCCAGGCTGGCCGCCTTGGTCGCCGTCCGAGCCGTCACCGGCACCGAACTCGCCGCCGCCCTCGACGCGCACGTGCATCAGCCGGGCCGGGACGGGCCGGACGTAGGCCGGATCCCGCCGGCGGGCCACCACCTCGGGGCCGTCGGCGTCCGGCGCCAGGGCGGACAACCCCCGCTTGAACGAAGCCATGTTGGCGTCGACCGACTTGGGCTGGCGGTGCCGGAGCCAGACGAGGAGCCCGATGATGACGGCCACGACGACGGCACCGATGAGGTAGGCCAGGTTGGCCAACACGGTGGCCGACGAGGCGATCACGGGCGGACCTCCGCCACGTCGTGGGCGTCGAGGCCCCAGTCCTCTCCGCCGGCCCAGCGCTCGCGCTTCCAGATCGGCACCGACGTCTTGACCGTGTCGATGCAGTAGCGGCCGGCGTCGAAGGCCACGCCCCGGTGGGCCGACGCCACGGCCACCACGACCGACGCCTCGCCCACCCCGAGGACCCCCACCCGGTGCCAGATGACCACCCGGCCCAGGCCGGCGAAGCGCACCCGGGCCTCCTCGGCGATGCTGCGCAGGCGGGGCTCGACCTGCCCGTCGTAGGCCTCGTACTCGAGCTCGTCGACACCCTCGCGGCCCGCCGCATGGTCTCTCACGGTGCCGGCGAAGGTGACCACCGCCCCGCAATCGGAGCGTCCGACCCACCGCGCCGCCCGGTCGGTCGACAGCGCTTCGGCCGTCAAACCGACCCAGATCTCCTCTTCGGAGTCCGGCTCCCGATCGTAACCACTCACGTCCCAATGGTACGGCCCGCGCCGCCCGGAAGGGGGATCGAGGGCATTTCCGTCATCGCGACCCGACGTCCGGTGAGCCCCCTCCGTAGTTAGGCTCGGAATCCGTGGATCCGGACCAGGGCGCACCTGACCCACTGGAAGGAGGCGACTCGCCTGCCGACTGGGCGGAGGAGGACGGCCCCTTCTACGCCTGGTTGCCGCCCGAGGACCGCCTCTGGCGCCACCCGTCGGAACGGACCGCGGCCCGGCCCGAACGGGCACCCAGCCGGCGCTGGACGGGCGTGCTGCCCCGCGGCGCCATCCGGTCCACCTGGGCCTTCGCCGTATTGGCCGGCCTGGTCGGCGCCGGTGCGGCAACCGGGCTCGGCATGGCGACCGGGGTCTGGCGCGACACCACGGTCGTGCGCTCCGTCGAGCCCTCCACCTCGGTCGTGTCGCTCGCCGACATCGGCCCCGCCCCCGTCAACTGGACGGCCATCGACGACTCGGTCTCGGACTCCGTCGTGACCATCGCGGTCAACGGGGCGGCCGGCCCCGAAGTCGGCTCCGGCATGGTCATCCTGGTCTCGGGGGCGGGCGACGCGTACGTGGTGGCCGACCGGTCGCTCTTCGCCCGGGCCGAGGCCGCCGGATACCTGGGCCCCATCGAGGTCACGTTCCTCAGCGGGTCCAGCGTCCGGGCCCGCCTGCTCGGCACCGATGTGTTGAGCGGCCTGGCCCTGGTCGAGATATCCGGCCCCGACGCGGCCGCCGCCGTCCCGGCCAATCTGGGCACCGTCGCCACCCTGCACCAGGCCGACCAGGTGATGGCCGTCGGCTCCCGCACCGCGCCGTCGGTCTCGACGGGATCGGTCAGCGGTGAGGACCGCACCGTCGCCCTCACAGACGGGAGCGACGTCGACGGCCTGATCGCCGTCGCCATGCCCCAGCTCAGCAGCACCGGCGCCGGCGGGCCGCTGCTCGATCAG
>DATGAX010000553.1:0-3459 GCA_035312965.1 Acidimicrobiales bacterium | reverse complement strand
CGGCCAGCAGATCGCCACCGCCCTGCCCGGCTACCCCTGGACGGAGTGGGGCTGGGCCTCGGCCTACGGTCCCGAGCCGGCGCCGTCGGCCCGGTACGGCGGCTCGGCGGACGGCACGGCTACTCCCGGGGGCCGGGCCTTCGCCCGTTTCCTGATGTCTCTGGGAGTGAGCGGGATCGAGAACCCCGGGCCGGGCCCGACCACACCCTGAAGGGGCCCTAAGTCAGCTCACCATCATCGAGTGCCATTGCCAGGCCGACGACACGATCTCGTCCAGGCCGTACCTGGCCTCCCAGCCGAGAGTCTCCCGGGCCCGGGTGTTATCGGCCCACAACGCCACCGGGTCGCCCGGCCGCCTTGGCGAGTCGACCGCCGGCACCGGCCGGCCGGCGGCCCGTTCGGCCGCGACCAGGACCTGGTGGACCGACGAACCGACTCCCGTCCCGACGTTGAGGGCGGTGGACGACCCGCCCCGGTCGAGGTGGTCCAACGCCCTCAGGTGGGCGTCGGCCAGGTCGTCGACGTGGATGTAGTCGCGAATGGCGGTGCCGTCGGCCGTCGGGTAGTCGGTTCCGAACACCCGGAGCGGGGGTGCCATGCCGAGCAGCGCCTTCATGGCCAGGGGGATCAGGTTGAGGGTCACCGACCAGTCCTCACCGAGCGACCCGTCCATGGCCGCGCCGGCGGCGTTGAAATACCGGAGGCTGACGTAGCGGAGGCCGAGGGTCCGGTCGAACCAGTGCAGCATCCGCTCGACCAGCGCCTTGCTCTCGCCGTAGGGGCTCTCCGGACGGATGGGCGCGTCCTCGTCCACCGGAGTCCGGTCGGGGGTCCCGTAGACGGAGCAGCTGGAGGAGAAGACGAAGCGCCGGACGCCTACCCGCTGGGCCGCGTCGAGCAGCGTCGCCGTCGCCGACACGTTGTTGGCGAAGTAGCGGCCCGGGTTCTCGAACGACTCGCCGGCCGCCTTGTAGGCGGCGAAGTGGACGACGGAGTCCACCCGGTAGCGGGACAGCACATCGGTGACCAGGTCGCGGTCGCCGATGTCGCCCACTACGAGGGGGGTGTCGGCCACCGCGTCGCGATGTCCGAACTCGAGATTGTCGAGGACGACCACATCGTCGCCCCGCCGGCGGAGTTGGCGCACGGTGTGCGATCCGATGTAGCCCGCGCCTCCGGTGACCAGGACAGCCATGACAGGAGTCTGACAGCAATATTCGGCGCGACCATGCCAGGCTCTTCCGGATGTTCGTCACCACCCATGTCCTCGCCGGGGCGGTGATCGGGCGGGTCCTGGCCGGCCACCCGGTGGCGGCGTTCGCCGCCGGCGTGGTGTCGCATTTCGCCATGGACGCCTGCCCCCACTACGGCGACGACGCGGTCGAGATCGGCGATCCGGAGTTCATCCGGGTGGCCCGCTGCGACGGGTGCGCCGGTCTGGCCGCCATGGCCGTCGGGGCCGGCCTGGCCCCCCGGCCGGCCCGGCGGGCCGGCCTCGCCGGCATGTTGGGCGGAGCGATCGTCGACAGCGACAAGCCGATGGAGTACTTCTTCGGCTGGAACCCGTGGCCGGAAGCGTGGAACCGCTTCCACAAGCGCGTCCAGAACCAAGAGCCGCACCGTCTCCCGCATGAGCTGCTGATCGCGGCGGCGCTGGCCGCGCTCGTCTGGCAGGTGGTGCCGGAGCGCCGGGTGCGCTGACGGCCGCCCCCCAGGCGGCCCGGGGATTCAGTCGGGGAACTGGTCGAGGCCCTGGAGCAGGGTCTCGAGCGACTTGCGCAGCGTCTCCATTCCGACCTGCAGGCTGCGCACGTCGATCACCGCGGCCAGCGGGGGTGCCTCCGACGGATGGGGTGCGGGCGTCGGGCCGGGCATCGGTCCGGACATCGGGCCGGACGTCGGGCCGGGCGTCGGGCCGGGCGTCGGGCCGGACCGGACGGCGGGCGGGGCGGCTTCAGCGGCGGTTCGGGGCGGGTAGTGGCGGGCCCGCTTGGCCTGGTACATGGCCTCGTCGGCCCGGCTGATGAGGCCCGGCGCACTCTCGTCGCTGCCCTGGCTGATGGCCATCCCGATGGAGGCCGAGATGGGCCAGCGGTCGCCGCCGACCTCGACCGACCCGTTTACCGCCTCCTCGATCCGCCGGGCCACGATGGCGGCCTCGCCGGGAGACGTGAGCCGTTCGATCAGCACGGCGAACTCGTCACCCCCGATGCGGGCCACCACGTCGGCGGCCCGCACGGCCAGGCGCAGGCGGTTGGCCACGGCGCCGAGGACCCGGTCGCCGACCGAGTGGCCGCCCCGGTCGTTGATGGCCTTGAACCCGTCGAGATCGATGTACATGACGCAAGCCGGCTCCGGGAACCGTTCGGCCCGCCTGAGCGCCTGCTCGACCGTTTCGAGGAAGAACCGGCGGTTGACCAGGCCCGTGAGGTCGTCGTGGGTGGCCAGCTCCCGCAGGTCGTTGCGCTGCTTGAGATCGTCGTGGATGTCGACGGCGGCGATCACCGTGACAGGTGTGTCGCCCACCTGCCCGGGCTGTAGCCACCACCGGGTCCAGCGCAGCCCACCGGGCAGGTGCATCTCGAGATCGACGGTCTCCGCCGGGCCGCCGGCCCGGATGCGGTCCAGTGTCTCCATCAGGCCGCGCCGGCTCCCCGGCTCGAGCAGGTCGGCCCACCGGTCCGGGTCGGGCAGCCGATCGGCAGAGCCGGCCAGTTGCCGCCAGTGGTGGTTCTCGCACACGATCCGGTTGCCGGCGTCGGCCGCGATCATGGGCAGGGGAGCCAGCTGGACGGCGGCTTCGAGCGACGGATTCCCGGTACCGCTCGCTCGGTTTCCGGGATCGTGCATCGGTCCGGGTACTCCTGGTCTTACGGGCGATTGTCCGGCCGGGAGTCGAAAACCGGCACCCCCTGTCCAATTTGTCCGATTCTACACAGACCAGCCGGTGCCTCTTTACCTACCCAGCGCTACCCGCTGGCCGTCACCTGCGGTTGCAGGGCGGTCACTCCGGCCGGATAATGCCGCGGCTCCGGGCCCGAAACGGCACTGGATCGCCGGGATCGGGCCGCCGTGAGCAGGGTGTCGGTGCCGACAAGGGCGGCGGCCACGCCGACCGTGATGGCCAGGGGGACGTACTGAAGACCGATGTACTTGAGACCAGAGGCCAGGATCACACAGAAGATCACGGGGCGCAGCCACTGGTCGGTGGCTCGGGACGAGAGCATCGACCCGATCAGGACGGCGGGCACGCTGCCCACGATGATGGCGGTGGTGAGAGAGAACTGGACGCTGCCGAACGTGAGGGCCCCCAGAGCGGCGGCCGCCGTCAGGGGGATGGCCTGGGCCAGGTCGGTGCCCACGAGGTTGCGGGCCGAGAGGGAGGGATACACGAACATCAGCATCACGATCATGAGCGAGCCCGACCCGACCGACGTGAGCCCGACGACCAGCCCGCCG
>DATGAX010000552.1:0-14991 GCA_035312965.1 Acidimicrobiales bacterium | reverse complement strand
CTGGAAGGAACCCAGGCCGTACATCCGCATCGTCCCCCAGCCCAGCTGATCTCGGTCAGCCCCCGACGGAAGCTCCGGCGGGCCGCCCCATCCGGTCGGCCCGCCGCGCCATCCGGTCGGCCCGCCGCCCCATCCGATCGGCCCGCCGCCCCATCCGGTCAGCCCGCCGGTTGGCTCCCCCCCGAGAGGAAGACGATGCGGCGGGCCACGTTGACGGCGTGGTCTCCGAGGCGCTCGTAGTAGCGGGCGACGAGGGTCATGTCCATGGCGACGGGGACGCTGGTCTTGCCCGACGCCAGCTCGGCCGTCAGGGCCGAGTGCAGGCTGTCCAGCCCGTCGTCGCGCTCCTCCAGCTCGTCGACCGCCGCCGGGTCCCGGTCGTGCCAGGCGTCGCCCGCCCGCGTCCACATGTCCCCGCTGATCTCGGCCATGCGCTGGACCAGGCCCCGGGTGCGAGGGGTGAGGTCGTCGCTCAGGAGGTGGGTGGCCTGCTCCGCGATGTGGACCACCAGGTCGTGGGACCGCTCCAGCTCCGGGACGATCCGCAGGGTGGAGAGCAGCAGCCGGAGGTCGCCTGCCACCGGGGCCTGTAGGGCCAGCTGGTCGTTGACCAGATCCTCCAGCTCCCGGTAGAGCCCGTCGATCAGCTCCTCCCGCTCGATCAGCAGCTTGAACGCCCCCGTGTCCCCGGAGAGCAGCGCCTCGGTGGCCACCGCCACGTCCTCGGCGACGTAGGCGAAGAGCTGGATCACCTTTTCTTCGATCGCCTCCAGCTGCTGGTGGAAGATCAGTCGCAGCTCGTTCACTCCCACGAGCGTAGGCGGCAGAAGCCGCGATCGGTGCGAGCCCGACGGACCGCCTCTCGGGGCCGCCCCGAGGAGGTGGTTCGATCCGGCCGGCCGCCGCCGACTGAAGCTAGGGTTCGGATCCATCGCCGTCGACCCCCGGCGACCAAGGAGAGCCACGTGCCCAAGATGCGTCCTTCCCGATTCGCTCTCGTCTTCGCCGGGTTGCTGATCCCGGCCGCCGTGGGCGCCGGCTGCAGCAGCTCCAAGCCGGCGAGCAGCAGCACGACCTCGTCCTCGGCACCCGCCTCGTCCTCGTCGTCGACGCCGAGCGCCACCCTCCCGGCGAAGTACGCCACGTCCATCAATGTGGCGCTGGACGCGAGCTACCCGCCGGACGAGTTCGTCCAGAACGGCCAGATCGTGGGCTTCGACGTGGACCTCATCGATGCCCTCGCCCAGCAGATGGGCACGCATGCCAAGCTGACCAACGCCACCTTCGCCGGCATCATCCCGGGCCTGTTGAGCGGCAAGTTCGACATCGGCGATTCGTCGTTCACCGACAGCAAGGCCCGCGAGCAGCAGGTGGACTTCGTGACCTACTTCAGCTCCGGTGAGGGCTTCTACGAGAACGCCAACAGCTCGGCGACCTTCGACGGGCTGGCCTCGCTCTGCGGCCACACCGTGTCGGTCGAGTCCGGCACGACGGAGGAGACCGACGCCAAGGCCCAGGCCGGCAAGTGCCACGTCACCGTGCTCACCTTCAACGACCAGAACCAGGCCAACCTGGCCGTGTCGACCGGCCGGGCCCAGGTCGGCTTCGCCGACTCCCAGGTGGCGGGCTACATCGTCAAGCAGTCGAACGGCCAGTTCAAGTTGGTCGGCCAGCCCTTCGGCACCGCCCCGTACGGTCTGGCCGTGCCCAAGAACAGCGGCTTGGCGCAGCCCCTCCTGGCCGGCCTGCAGAAGCTGATGTCCGACGGCACCTACACCCAGATCCTCACCAAGTGGGGCGTGCAGACCGGGGCCATCACCAACCCCCAGATCAACGGCGCGACGAGCTGATCGGGTCATGAGGCACTGAGTGGGGCCCTCAGAGTCCGACCAGCTCACCGCATCAGGCGAAGTATCCGGGGTGGACCCGGCCGCCCTCGAAGTCGTTCCCGTCCGCCACCCCGGCCGGTGGGTGGCCAGCGTCGCCGTACTGGTGCTGCTGGCCATGCTGGTCCACTCCCTCTTCTTCTCGACGACCGTCCGCAGCGGCCGGCGCCAGCCCCGCTTCGAGTGGCACGTCATCGATCACTACTTCTTCTCCAGCGAGGTGCTCAAGGGTCTGGTCGTCACCATCGAGCTGACCGTCATCGCCATGGCCGGCGGCATCGTCCTCGGCGTGGTGCTCGCTGTGATGCGCCTCTCGCCCAACCCGCTCGTGTCGGGTTCCTCGTGGTTGTACATCTGGTTCTTCCGGGGTACCCCGGTCCTGGTGCAGCTCCTGTTCTGGTACTACATCGGCTACAGCTTCCCCCACATCAGCATCGGGGTGCCGTTCGGCCCGGCCTTCTTCCATCTCGACCTCAACTCGATCCTGACCCCCTTCGTCGCCGCGTCCTTCGGCCTGGCCCTCAACGAGGGCGCCTACATGTCGGAGATCGTGCGGGCCGGCATCCTCTCTGTCGACGAGGGCCAGTCCGAAGCGGCCCAGTCCCTGGGCATGAGCCGCCTGATGACCCTGCGCCTGGTCGTGCTGCCCCAGGCCATGCGGGTCATCATCCCGCCGACGGGCAACGAGACCATCTCGATGCTCAAGACGTCCTCCCTTGCGTCGGTGGTCACCCTCGGCGAGCTGCTCTTCCAGGTGCAGACCATCTACTCCGCCAACTACCACACCATCCCGCTCCTGATCGTGGCGTCGCTCTGGTACCTGGTCGTCACCTCCGTCCTGATGGTCGGCCAGTACTTCCTCGAGCGCCGCTACGCCCGCGGCACCACCCGGGCCGCACCTCACAACGCGGGTTACTGGCTGAGGCTGGTCGTCCGGCCCCGCCAGAGCGATGCGCCCTTCACCGGCGGGCCGCCGCATGGCTGAGGCCATGACCCCCATGGTCGAGGCCCGCGCCGTGCGCAAGAGCTTCGGCCCGCTCGAAGTGCTCAAGGGCATCGACCTCGACGTGGCCGTCGATCAGGTGGTGTGCCTCATCGGGCCGTCGGGCTCGGGCAAGAGCACGTTCCTCCGCTGCATCAACCACCTCGAGAAGATCGACGGCGGCGCCCTCACGGTGGGCGGCGAGCTGGTCGGCTACCGGCGCCAGGGCCAGCGGCTGTACGAGCTGCGCGATCCCGAGGTGTGCGCCCGCCGGGCCGGGATCGGGATGGTGTTCCAGCATTTCAACCTCTTCCCCAACTTGAGCGCCCTCGGCAACGTGACGATCGGCCCCGTCCGGGTGAAGAAGGAGCCGAAGGAGGTGGTGCGGGCCCGGGCCGTCGCCCTGCTCGAACGGGTCGGGCTGGCGGACAAGATCGACGCCTATCCCAACCAGCTGTCCGGCGGCCAGAAGCAGCGCGTGGCCATCGCCCGGGCCCTGGCCATGCAGCCCCGGCTCATGCTGTTCGACGAGCCCACCTCGGCCCTCGACCCCGAGCTGGTGGGCGAGGTCCTCGAAGTGATGCGCGGCCTGGCCGCCGAGGGTATGACCATGCTGGTGGTCACCCATGAGCTGACCTTCGCGCGGGAGGTCGCCGACCGGGTGGTGTTCATGGACCAGGGCGCCATCGTGGAGGCCGGCGCGCCGCAGGAAGTGTTGACCGACCCGAGGGAGCCGCGCACCCGGGCCTTCCTCGCCCGGCTGCTGTAGGCCGGGCCCGCTCCGCCGTGGACCAAGTCGACGCCGTCAGCATCACACCCGCCGGCCTGACCGTGGACGATGTGGTCGGGGTGGCCCGCCGCGGCCGGCTCGTAGCCATCTCGGCCGACAGTGATGACGCCATGGCCCGCTCCCACCGCACCGCGGCCGAGCTGATCCGCGGGGACCGGGCCGTATATGGACTGTCGACGGGGTTCGGGGCGCTGGCCGACCGGTACATCCCCCCCGAGAGGCGCGCCGCGCTGCAGATCGGCCTGGTGCGCTCGCACGCCGCCACGGTGGGTGACGAGGTGGACGTGGAGTCGGTCCGGGCCATGATGCTGCTGCGGGCGGCCACCCTGGCCAAGGGCTTCTCCGGTGTCCGGCCCCTCCTGGCCCACCAGATCGTGGGCCTGCTGAACGGGGGGTTCACGCCGGTGGTCCGTGAGCACGGATCGCTGGGCTGCAGCGGCGACCTGGCCCCCCTGGCCCATGCCGCCCTGGCCCTGACCGGGGAGGGCGAGGTCATCGGGCCGGGCGGGGGGCGCGGGCCGGCCGCCGCCGCCCTGGCCGAGCTCGGGCTGACCCCGCTCGTCCTCGAGGCCAAGGAGGGGCTGGCCCTCACCAACGGGACCGACGGCATGCTCGGGATCTTGTGCCTGGCGTATGCCGACACGGCGCGCCTGCTGCGCAGCGCCGAGGTGGCCGCCGCCCTGTCGGTGGAGGCCCTGCTCGGCACCGACCAGGTGTTCCGCCCGGAGCTGGCCGCCCTGCGGCCCCACCCCGGCCAGGCCGCGTCGGCGGCCAACCTCATGGCCGTGCTGCGCGACTCGGCCGTCGTGGCGTCGCACAAGTTGCACGACACCCGGGTCCAGGACGCCTACTCGCTGCGCTGCGCGCCGCAGGTGATCGGGGCGGCCCGGGACACCCTGGATCACGTCGGGGGGGTGATCGGGCGGGAGCTGGCCGCGGCCATAGACAACCCGGTCGTGCTGCCCGACGGGCGGGTCAGCTCCTGCGGCAACTTCCACGGCGCACCCCTGGGCTACGTCGCCGACTTCCTGGCCATCGCGCTGGCCGACGTGGCGTCCATCGCCGAGCGGCGCACCGACCGGCTGCTCGACCCGACCCGCTCCCACGGGCTGCCCGCCTTCCTGGCCGCCGACCCGGGCGTGGACTCCGGCCTGATGCTGGCCCAGTACAGCGCCGCCGCGCTGGTCGCCGAGTGCCGGCGCCTGGCCGTGCCGGCCAGCGTGGACAGCATCCCGACCTCGGCCATGCAGGAGGACCACGTGTCGATGGGGTGGGCCGCCGCCCGCAAGCTGCGCCGGGCGGTGGAGGCGGTGGAGCGGGTGGTGGCGATAGAGGTGATGACCGCGGCCCGGGCGGTCGAGATGCGGGCCCCGCTCGCCCCCGCCCCGGCCACCGCCGAGGTTGTCCGCCACCTGCGGACGGAGGTGGCCGGCGCCGGGCCGGACCGGTACATGGCGCCGGAGATCGACGCCGTCAGCGCCATGGTCGCGTCCGGGCGCATCGTCGAGTGGGCCGAGTCCGTGACCGGCCCGCTGCAGTAGGAGCCGAGGGAGGGGACGGACATGCCCACCATCAAGGCGGCGACCGGGTCGGAGCTGCACTGCAAGGGCTGGCCCCAGGAGGCGGCCTGGCGCATGCTGCACAACAACCTCGACCCCGACGTCGCCGAGCGCCCCGAGGACCTCGTGGTGTACGGAGGGAGCGGCAAGGCGGCGCGCGACTGGGCCTCGTTCGAGGCCATCTCCCGCACCTTGCGGGAGCTGGGCGACGAGGAGACCCTGCTGGTCCAGTCGGGCAAGCCGGTCGGGGTGCTGCGCACTCACGAGTGGGCGCCGCGGGTGCTGATCGCCAACAGCAACCTGGTCGGCGAGTGGGACCGCTGGGACGAGTTCCGGCGCCTGGAGCAGCTCGGCCTCACCATGTACGGCCAGATGACGGCCGGTTCCTGGATCTACATCGGCACCCAGGGGATCCTGCAGGGCACGTACGAGACCTTCGCCGCGGTGGCGGCCAAGCGCTTCGGCGGGTCGCTGGCCGGGACCTTGACGCTGACCGCCGGGGTGGGCGGCATGGGCGGTGCCCAGCCTCTCGCCGTGACCATGAACGGGGGCGTCGTCGTGTGCGCCGACGTCGACCCGACCCGCCTGCAGCGCCGGCTGGACACCCGCTACCTCGACAGCCTGGCCGGCAGCATCGACGAGGCGATGGCTATGGCCGCCGAGGCGGTCGACCAGCGGGCCGCCCGGTCCATCGGCGTGGTGGCCAACGCGGTGGAGCTGCTCGAGACCTGGCTGGCCCGCCAGGCTCCGGTGGACGTGGTCACTGACCAGACGCCGGCCCACGACCCGCTCATGTACGTGCCGGTCGGTCTGACGGTGGCGGAGGCGGACGATCTGCGCCGGGCCGACCCGGACGGCTACCTGGGCCGGGCGCGGGACACGATCGGGCGCCACGTGACCGCCATGGTGGAGTTGATGGACCGCGGCGCCGAGGTGTTCGACTACGGCAACAGCCTGCGGGCCGAGGCCCGGTTGGCCGGCGTGGACCGGGCGTTCGACTACCCCGGCTTCGTCCCCGCCTACATCCGGCCGCTGTTCTGCGAGGGGAAGGGCCCGTTCCGGTGGGTGGCGCTGTCGGGGGATCCGGCCGACATCGGGGCGACGGACAAGGCCGTGCTGGAGGAGTTCCCGGAGCAGGACGCGTTGGTGCGATGGATCCGGATGGCGTCCGACCGGGTGGCCTTCCAGGGGCTGCCGGCCCGGATCTGCTGGTTGGGACTGGGCGAGCGGGCCCGCATGGGGGCCCGCTTCAACGAGCTGGTGGCGAGCGGCCGCATCAAGGCGCCGATCGTGATCGGCCGGGACCACCTCGACTGCGGATCCGTGGCGTCGCCGTACCGCGAGACGGAGGCCATGCGCGACGGGTCGGACGCCATCGCCGACTGGCCGCTGCTCAACGCCATGGTCAACGTGGCGTCGGGAGCCTCCTGGGTGAGCATCCACGACGGCGGCGGAGTCGGCATCGGGCGCTCGCTGCACGCCGGCCAGGTGGCAGTGGCCGACGGCAGCCGCCTGGCCGGCGAGAAGCTGGAGCGGGTGCTGACCAACGACCCGGCCATGGGGGTGATCCGCCACGTGGACGCCGGCTACCCGGAGGCCGGCACGGTGGCCCGGGTCCGGGGCGTGCACATCCCGAGCTGATGACCACGTGGTGGGCCGAGCACGCCTGGCTGGGGGGCGGGTCGGCGGTGGACGGGGTGCTCCTGGAGGAAAAAGGGGGGCGCTGGTCCAGCGTCACCCCTTCCGTCCCGGTCCCGCCGGCCCGCGCCGAGCGCCTGCGGGGCCTGACGCTGCCCGGGCTGGCCAACGGCCACTCGCACGCCTTTCACCGGGCCCTGAGGGGCCGGACGCAAGAGGGGCGCGGCACGTTCTGGACGTGGCGGGAGCAGATGTACCGCCTCGCCGATCAGCTCGATCCTGATCGGTACCGGCGCCTGGCCCGAGCCGTCTTCGCCGAGATGGTGCTGGCCGGCTTCACCGCCGTCGGGGAGTTCCACTATCTGCACCACGGACCGGGCGGCGTCCCCTACCAGGATCCGAACGCGATGGGCCGGGCGTTGATGGAAGCGGCCGCCGCCGCGGGGATCCGGCTCACCCTGCTCGACACGTGCTACCTCCAGGGCGGCTTCGGTGCGCCGCTGGCCGGCGCCCAGCTGCGCTTCGGCGACGGCGACCCGGACGGGTGGCGGTCCCGGGTGGACCAATTGGAGGAGGCGCCCGGGGTGGTGCTCGGGGCCGCCGTGCACTCGGTTCGTGCCGTGCCTCCGGCCGCGGTGGGAGCCGTCGCCGAGTGGGCGGACAGCCGCATGGCGCCGCTGCACGCCCACGTGTCGGAACAACGGGCCGAGCACGACGAGTGCATCGCCCGCTTGGGTGCCACCCCGCTGGAGGTCATGGACCGGGCCGGGGCCCTGGGCCCCCGTTTCAGCGCCGTGCACGGCACCCACTTCTCCCCCGGGGACGTGGCCGCCCTGGGCCGGGCCGGCGCCACGTGCTGCCTGTGCCCCACGACGGAGCGGGACCTGGCCGATGGGGTGGGGCCGGGGGTGGCGCTGTTGGACGCCGGCGCCGCGCTGTCGATCGGCACCGACTCGCATGCCGTGATCGACGGCTTCGAGGAGGCCCGGGCGGTGGAGCTGGACCACCGCCTGGTGGCCGGGGAGCGGGGCCGCCTCGACCCGGCCCGGCTGCTGGACGCCGCCACCTCGGCCGGGATGGCGTCTCTCGGATGGGACGCCGGCCGCATCGAGGCCGGCCGGCTGGCCGACCTGGTGACCATCTCGCTCGACACGCCCCGCACCGCCGGCTGCGACCCCCGGTTGGCGGCGACCGCCGTGTTCGCCGCCGCCGCGGCCGACGTCCGCCACGTCGTGGTCGGTGGGCGGACCGTCGTTCGCGACGGCGTGCACCTGGTGATCGACCGGCCCGAGGCGGAGCTGGCCGCCGCGGTGAGGGAGATGTGGGCATGACGTCACTGGCCGTCACCGGCATCGGCGTGCTGATGACCGGCGACCCCGAGCAGGGCGAAGGGGCCCTCGGCCTGGTGAAAGACGCCGCGCTGGTCGCCGACGGCGGGGTGGTGGTCTACGCCGGCCCCGGGGCGGGGGCGCCGCTCGCGACCGACGAACGGCTGGACGTGGCCGGCCGGGCCGTGCTGCCCGGGTTCGTCGACTCCCACACCCATCTGGTGTTCGCCGGCGACCGGGCCGGCGAGTTCGTCGCCCGCATGGCCGGCCGGCCGTACCGTCCGGGCGGCATCATCGACACGGTCCGGGCGACCCGGGCCGCGCCGGCCGACGACCTGCGCCGCCGTACCGGCCGACTGGTCGCCGAGGCCCGCGCCGCCGGCACCACGACGATCGAAATCAAGACCGGGTACGGCCTCGACCCGGACCACGAGCAGGCCCACCTCGAGCTGGCGGCCGGCTTCACCGACGAGGTGACCTTCCTCGGCGCCCACCTGGTGCCCCCGGAGTTCGCGTCCGACCGGGCCGGCTACCTCGACCTCCTCGTGGGCACCATGGTTCCCGTCGCCGCCGGCCGGGCCCGGTGGTGCGACGTCTTCTGCGAGGAGGGCGCCTTCGACGTGGACGAGTCGGCCGCCGTGCTGGACGCGGCCGGCCAGGCGGGCCTCGGCCTCCGGGTCCACGCCAACCAGCTCGGCCCGGGCGGGGGGGTACAGCTGGCGTGCCGGATGGGGGCCGCCTCGGCCGACCACTGCACCCATTTGGCGCCCGCCGACATCGACGCGCTGTCGGGATCGGCGACGGTGGCCACTCTCCTGCCCATCAGCGACTTCTGCACCCGCCAGCCCTACCCCGACGGGCGGGCCCTGCTCGACGCCGGTGTGGCGGTCGCGCTGGCCAGCAATTGCAACCCCGGGTCGAGCTTCTCCACCTCCATGCCGCTGGCCCTGGCCCTGGCCGTGCGCGAGTGCGGGCTGACCGTCGACGAGGCCCTGCTGGCCGCCACGGCCGGCGGGGCCGCCGCCCTGCGCCGATCCGACGTCGGGCGGCTGGTCCCGGGCCGGCGGGCCGACGCCGTGATCCTCGATGCGCCCCATCCCCATCACCTGGTGTACCGGCTGGGGGCACCGCTCGTGTGGGCGGTGGTGCAGGCCGGCCTGCCCGGCGGCGGGGCGGAGAGCCACCGCGCCGGGCGGCCTGTCAGCTAGCTTCCTCGGACCGATGGATCGGCCTGACGAGGATCGGGCCCGGCACCAGAGCCTTCCGGTGTTCGGGTCGTTGCGGCCCTACCAGCGGGTGTGGCTGTCCGCCGACGTCATGGCCGGCCTGACACTCCTGGTGATCGCCCTGCCCGAGCAGCTGGCCACGTCCCGGCTGGCCGGCATGCCGCCCATCACCGGTCTCTACGCGTTCGTGGCCGGGACGGTCGTGTTCGCCGCCCTCGGCTCCAACCCCCGGATGTCGGTCGGGGCCGACTCCACCATCGCCCCCCTGTTCGCCGTCGGCATCGCCCATCTCGCCCCCACCGCCGGCCCCCGGTACGCCGCGCTGGTCGGGATGCTGGCCGTCACCGTCGGCGCCATCGTGGCCCTGGTGGGGCTGCTCAAGCTGGGTTGGTTGTCCGAGTTCCTCTCGATGCCGATCATCACCGGCTTCTTGGCCGGCGTCGCCGTCATCATCGCCGTACACCAGCTGCCCGATCTGCTCGGCACCGGGGCCGCCGGCGGGAGCAATCTGCACCGGATCTCCGTGCTGGCGCACCATCTCGGGAGCACGAACGGATGGGATGTCGGCATCGGCCTGGCCGTGATGTCGCTGGTCATCGGCGCCGAGCGGATCGACCGCCGGGTGCCGGGCGCCCTGATCGGGTTGATCGGCTCGGCCGTGTTCGTGGCCGCCGCCCACCTGCGCCGCCACGGTGTGGCCGTCCTCGGCCCCTTCGCCCACCAGGCCCCGCGCTGGGGCCTGTCCGGGCTGTCGTGGACCAATGAGAGCAGGATCCTGCCCCTCGCCGGCGTGGTGGCGCTGGTCGTGGTCACGCAGTCGGCCGCCACGACTCGCGCCTTTCCGGCGGGTGGCGGCGGTGAGGCCGACGTCAGCCGCGACTTCGTGGGGGTGGGGGCCGGGAGTGTGTTGGCCGGGCTGATCGGGGCCTTCCCGGTCAACGCCAGCCCACCCCGCACCGCCGCGGTGGTGCAGGCCCGGGGGCGCACCCAGCTGTCCGGCCTGCTGGCCGCCGCCGTGGTGGTGGCCGTGGTGCCCGCCGCCGGCCTGCTGCAGGACGTGCCGCTCGCCACCCTCGCCGCGGTGCTTCTCTCCGTCGCCGCCCGCCTCTTCAACGTCGGCGAACTGAGAGCCATCGCCCGCTTCGACCGCTTCGAGGCGGTGCTGGCCGGCCTCACGCTGCTCACCGTCGCCCTCGCCGGGGTGGAGCAGGGCATCGGCCTGGCTGTCGCCCTGGCCATCCTCGACCGCACCCGGCTCAGCGCCCGCCCTCAGATGCACGTGCTCGGTCGTGTCCCGGGCACCACCAGCTGGGTTCCGCTGGGAACGGAGGAGAATCCGCAGCAGGTACCGGGCCTGCTCGTCGTGCTGTTCGCCACACCGTTGTGGTACGCCAACGCCACCCACTTCCGGGCCCAGATGCAGGAGAAGGTCCGGGGCGCGCCCGGGCCACTGCGCGCCGTCGTGCTGGACTGCGTCGGGATGGCGGACATCGACTACACCGGCTCACGGGCTCTGGGCCGGGTGATGGACGAGCTGGACAGCGGCCACATCGACTTCGCCCTGGCCCGCGCCGGCGACCACGTGCGGGCCGGGCTGACCCGCGGCTCCTTGCTAGGGCGGATCGGGTCCGACCGGTTGTTCTCGACCGTCGGCGAGGCGGTTGACGCGTTCGAGGCGCCCGGCGCCTGACCGCCCTCCGCCGTCCGCCGTCCGCCAGCCTCTCAGGCGCCCTCGGTCGGGCCGCCGAGCAGGTCACCGATCTCCGCACCCAAGCCGTCGAGCGCGTCGCGTCGCACGACCAGCTGCCGGCCCCGCCCTTCGGAGCGGACCGAGATGAACCCGGCCTCGCGGAGCACCTTGGCGTGGTTGCTGACCGTCGGCTGCGAGAGGGAGAAGCGCTTGGCCACGTCGGTCACCGTCATGGGGTTGTGGCCGAGGGCGGCCAGGATGGCCAACCGGGTGGGATCGGCGATGGCCTTCAGGCGCCGGGCCAGCCCCTCGGACCGGGCCCGGCCGTCGGCCTCCTGGGGCGGCGCCTTGGCTCCGAGCATGAGCAGGCCGGGCAGGTCCACGATGAAGCTGCCGTGGCCGTACCACGTGGGGACCAGGGCCACCTCGCCGCCCGGGCCCAGGTCCCCGATCAGCGCCGCCACGGAATCGGGATGCTTGCACTCGTGGGCCGCCCATTCGACCGGCGTCGGGCCGCGCTCGAGGATGGCCCGCCGGGCCGCGATCTCGGCCTCCAACGCCGCCCGTCCCTCGGTCTCCCATGCCGGCAGCAGGGCCGACCACACGGTCCGGACCACCTCGACGTACTGGCGGCGCCGCCTGGGAGAGCAGCGCAGGATCTCGAGCCGGCGCAGGATCCGGAGGCGGTCGTCGGGCGTCTCGGCGGCCAGGGCCAGCTCCTCCGGCGCCGAAGCGGCCAGATCCTCGAGGCGGTCGACGAACACGTGGCCGTCGAAGCCGAACAGCACCCCGCCGTGGTGGGCCAGCGCCGAGATCTCGACGTAGCCGTTGTAGCTCAGCTCCTCCTCGGGCCCCCACAGGGACGTGATGGCGGCGACGAGCTGCGGGTCGCCCCGCAGCAGCGCCTCGAGGGGCGGGCGCAGGGCGCGGTGACCCAGCCGGCGGGCGGCCGACAGGGCCCAGTCGATCTCCACCGGCGGCGAGGGGTGCACGGTGAGGACGGGCTCGACCGTCGGGTCCTCGTCCAGGATCATCGGCATAGTTAGATGACTATATCAAAATATTTAGAAATCGCAATATCCTCGTGTTATGATGACAGGCATGCACCCGATCCTCAGCGAACAGTTGGGTGCTGCCCACCGCGGCGAGCTGCGGCGGCTGGCAGCAGCCCATTCCTACCCTTCTACCGGTGCGGCGCGCTCCGGGCCGCATCCCCACTCCCGGTTGGCCGGGGCCCGGCGCGGCTTCGGCACGCTGCTGATCCGGGCCGGCCAGCGCATCGCCCCCGTGCTGGATGGGACCTTCTCCCCTGTCGAAGACCGGACCGGCCGGGCGACAGTGGTCCCATGCCCCCCGTTGCCGTCGATGCGGAGATCTGCCACGCCCTTCTGATCGACGGGACTCCGGTCCACATCCGGCCCATCACGCCGGAGGACGACGAGCGGCTGGTGGCATTCCACAACGAGCTGTCACCCGAGAGCTTGTACATGCGCTTCTTCTCCGCCCACCCGCGGTTGCAGCCGGCCGAGGTGCAGCGGTTCACCCATGTGGACGGCCGGGACCGCATGGCGCTCGTCGCCACGGGCCACGACCGGATCATCGGGGTGGCCCGCTTCGACCGCCTGCCCGACGCTCCCGACGCCGCCGAGGTCGCCTTCGTCGTCGCCGACGACTACCAGGGCCGGGGCCTGGGCACCCTGCTGCTCGAGCACCTGTCCGCCTGCGCCCGCAGCCGGGGCATCACCTCCTTCCAGGCGGAGACGCTCGTGCACAACGCCGCCATGCAGGACGTTTTCCGCCACGCCGGCTTCGCCGTGCACAGCTCGCTGTCCGGCGGGGTGGTCGAGGTGCGGATGGACATCCGCCCGACCGAGGCCTTCGTGGCCGCCGTCGACCGGCGCGACGAGAAGTCGGAGGTCAACTCGGTGCTCCACCTCCTCCGGCCCCGAACGGTGGCGGTGATCGGTGCCGGGACCGGGCGGGGCGGAATCGGTCACGAGGTCTTCCGCAACATCCTCGAGGGCGGCTTCACCGGCACCGCGTACCCGGTCCGGCGGGGCGGCGGAGAGGTCGCCGGCCACCGGGCCTACGGGTCCATCCTGGACGTTCCCGAACCGGTCGACCTGGCCGTCGTCGCCGTACCCGCCGCGGCGGTGGCCGCCGTGGTCGAGGAATGCGCGCAGAAGCAGGTCCGTGACATCGTGCTGATCACCGCCGGCTTCGCGGAGGCCGGCGAGGAGGGCCGGCAGGCCCAGGCGGCCATGGTCGGGCGGGCCCGGGAGCGGGCATGCGGATCGTCGGTCCCAACTGCATGGGGGTCATCAACACGTCCCCGAAGGTGTCGCTCAACGCCACCTTCGCGCCGGTCGCCCCCGACCCCGGCCGGGTCTCTTTCGCCTCCCAGTCGGGCGGGCTCGGGATCGCCGTGCTCGAGGAGGCCCGCCGCCGCAACATCGGCATCTCCAGCTTCGTGAGCGTCGGCAACAAAGCCGACATCAGCGGCAACGACCTGCTCCAGTACTGGAAGCACGACGCCGAGACCGACGTCATCCTCCTCTACCTGGAGTCGTTCGGGAACCCTCGCCGGTTCGCCCGCATCGCCCGCGCCGTGTCGGCATCGAAGCCCATCATTGCCGTCAAAGCGGGCCGGAGCGGCTCGGGCCGGCGGGCCGCCTCCTCGCACACCGCCGCGCTGGCCAGCCCCGACGCCGCCGTCGACGCCCTGTTCGCCCAGGCGGGTGTGATCCGGGTGGACACCCTGGAGGAGATGTTCGACGCCGCCCAGGTCCTGGCCGATCAGCCCGTCCCGAGCGGCCGGCGGGTGGCCATCGTGGGCAACGCCGGAGGGCCCGGCATCCTGGCCGCCGACGCCTGCGAGGCCCACGGCCTGTCCGTGCCGGAGCTCGACGGGCAGACGCAGGCCGCCCTGCGGTCCTTCCTCCCGGCCGCCGCCGCGGTGTCCAACCCCGTCGACATGGTGGCTTCGGCGTCGGCCGACGACTACCGCCGGGCCCTCGAGATCGTGCTCGGCGACCCCTCGGTGGACGCCGTAGTGGTCGTCTTCGTCCCGCCCCTGGTCACCGTCCCTGACGACGTGGCGGCCGCCGTCTCCGGGGCCGCCGCCCACCCGGCCGCCGCCACCAAGCCCATCGTGGCCAACTTCCTCGGAATGGCCACGCCCCCCGCCGCGTTGCGGGCCGGCCCGGCGGGGCGGGGGGTCCCGAGCTTCTGCTTCCCCGAACCGGCGGTGCGCGCCCTGGCCCGGGCCTGCGACTACGGCGACTGGCGCCGGCGTGACCCCGGACGGCCCGTCGACCCGCCCGGCATCGACCCGGCCCAGGGTCAGGAGGTCGTCGAGGCGGTACTGGCCTCGTCACCCGGGGGTCGCTGGCTCGACCCGGCCGAAGCCGCCGATCTGCTCACCGCCTACGGCATCGCCCAACCCGGGCTCGAGCTGGTCCACAGCGAAGCGGCCGCCGTCACCGCCGCCCTGCACCTCGGCTTCCCCGTCGCCCTGAAGGCGTTCGGTCCCGCCCTGCTGCACAAGACCGACCGCGGCGGCGTGCGGCTGGGGCTGACCTCGGCGGACGAAGTTGACGCCGCCTATCGGGACATGCAGGCCGCGTTGGGCGACGAGATGGGTGGCGCAATCGTCCAATCCCAACTCGGGCCAGGCGTCGAGACGATCGTCGGCGTCGTGCAAGACGCCAGCTTCGGACCACTGGTGATGTTCGGCATGGGCGGGATCGCTGTCGACCTCATCGGCGACCGCTCCTTTCGGGTGCTGCCGCTCACCGATGTCGATGCGGCCGAGCTCATCCGCTCGGTAAAGGGTTCGCCGTTGCTGTTCGGTTATCGCAACTCGCCCGCTGCCGATGTGGGCTCACTCGAA
>DATGAX010000551.1:0-5038 GCA_035312965.1 Acidimicrobiales bacterium | reverse complement strand
GCTGCAGAGCCAGCTGGGCCTGCAGGGCGGGGTGTGGGGCTTCTCGGCCCGGTTCAACATCAACCACGCCGGGTTCGTCATCGTGGGCGTGTTCGTCGCCACGTGGGTGGTGGCGCTGGGCGTGTGGCGCTTCGGCCGCATCGAGTCACGCTGGGAGGCGCAGGCCGCCGCCGCCCGGGCCACCCGCGAGGCATGAACAGCACGGTCGACGACCTGCTGGCCGCCCTGCGCCGGGCCGGCGGGCGGGTGACCACGACCCGGAGGGCGACGGTGGAGACGCTGGTCGCCAACACGGAGAGGCACGTGAGCGCGGAGGAGATCGTGGCCGCGGTGCGCACCCGGCACTCCGACGTGGCCGAGTCGACGGTGTACCGCACGCTGGGCACCCTCGAGGATCTGGGGCTGATCACGCACATGCACCTCGACCACGGGCCGGCCACTTTCCACCTGGCCGAGGACGGGCACCGCCATCTGGTGTGCCGGGACTGCCACGCCGTGGTGGAGACGCCGGCCGACCTCTACGACGGGCTGACCGCGGAGCTGGAGCAGCGCTACGGCTTCGAGCTCGACCGGGAGCACTTCGCTCTCACCGGGCGCTGCCGGGCCTGCCGGGACGCCGGCTAGGACAAAGGGGCGGCGACCTGGGCCGCCGGGTGCGGCGGGTAGGGGCGCACCACCACCCGGGTGCCGCGGCCGCACAACTCGCGGGCGATGCTCTCGGCCTCGTCCCGGTCCTCGATCAGCAGCACGATGCCGGCCGGGTCGGCCCGGCCTTCCATGGTCACGGCCCAGGACATCCTCATTCCCCCTCTACGACCATCCGGCCAGATCGGCGTGCGTGGCCGGCACCCGTCGGGTCACGTTGCATGCGTGGTCCCCCAGCCGCTCGAAGTACCGGGCCACGGCGTCCAACACTTCCATCGAGGCCTCCGTTCCCCTTCTCGCACCTCCGATTGTGGAAGAGGCGGGCCGAGCGGGGAAGAGGAGAACCTGGGGAGATGCCTGGGGATTTCGGCTGGGCGTCAGCCTGTCCACATCCCGTTCACGGTCCGTTCACCCTCCGGTCATCCGCCCGGGCCTGGCGGCACCGGGCGGGCAGCTCGGCCAGGAGGCGGGACGCCTCCCCCGCGTCGCGGTCACGGGCCACGGCGTAGACGCTGCGCCCGGCGGTGTCGAAGTGCACGCTGGCCAGCCGTAACCGCCGCTGCAGCGGCCCCGCCGTCCACCGGATGCTCTGGATCTTGCTCAAGGGCACCTGGTCGGTGACCAGGCGCAGCCGGCCGCTGGTGGTCACGACGTAGCGCTCGTTGCCGGCGTAGGACAGGTGCCGGTAGCGCAGCGGGGCCTTCCACCCGGCCCGGGCCGGCGGCCGGGACGGGTCGCCCGGGCGGTCGGGCATGATCTGGTCGAGCAACCACTGCGCCTCGACCCGGGACCCGACAGGGATGAGGGCCCGGCCGGCCTGGCGGGCCGCCCGGTTGCGCCGGCCGGAGACGTTGCGGCCGGCCACGTCAGCCTCCACCCGCACCCACCCGAAGGGTCGCCACAGCAACGGCTGGACGGTGCGCAGGGCCTGAATCCGGCCCCACGGGATGCTCTCCGCCGAGCGCTGCACCAGGCCCGACTGGACGTGCAGGCCGTCGGGGGCGACGGCGATGCTGAGGCCGAACTCCCCGTTGAACCGGGCCCAGGCGGCGGTGCCGAGGGCGATCATCGTGGTCGCCAGGGCCGCCACCACCCCGCCCGTGGCGGACGGCGCCGACGCCGCGGTCACCGCCAACCCGGCGACGATGGCGTACAGGATCAGGGCCGGCCCGGACAGGAGGATGGACGCCACCAGCCGGCCGGGGTCGACGGCGTAGGTGGGCAGGTAGGCGGCCGGGGCCGGGGCGCCGACCACGTTGGGCCCCGACCGGGTGGACAGGTCGAGCAGGCGGCCGCGTACCGCCTCGGCGTAGGGCAGCGACATGTAGGCCAGCCGGCCGGTCGACCGGGAACCCGACGCCATGCGCACCCGCAGCTCGGCCAGCCCGAACAAGCGGGCCAGCCCGGGCCGGACGATGTCGACCGCCTGGATCTGCGGGAACGGGAAGCGCAGCGACTGGCGGCGCAGGAGCCCGGTCTCTATCTGCAACGCCCCTTCGGCCAGCCGCCAGCGGGTCACCGCCCACGAGACGAAGCCGGCCAGCACGAAGAACCCGATGATGCCGAGCCGGATCAGCTCGGCGGTCCGGTTCTGGTGGGCGCCGCTCAACGCCACCGCCACCACGATCACAGCCACGGCCGGGCCGGCCCGCACCAGCGGCGACACCGGGTGCAGCCGTTGCCAGTGACCCTCCAGCGCGGGTGAAGGCGGCGGCCCCTCTGTCACAACCCGGCGGCCCGGCTCTCCCCCAGCGCGGCCAGCTGGTCGCGCAGCCTCCGCGCCTCCTCGGCCGGTAGGCCCGGGATGCGGGCGTCGCTGGCCGCCGCTGCGGTGTGCAGCTGCACCGTCGACAGGCCGAGCATCCGCTCCAGCGGACCGGCCGTCACGTCCACGAACTGCATGCGGCCGTAGGGCACCACCGACACCCGGCGGAACATGACGCCCCGGCGCACGATGAGGTCCTCGGCCCGCTCGGCGTAGCCCCAGGCCCGGACCCGCCGGCCGAGCAGGCCGTCCAGCACCACCGCCACTACCAGCACGCCGCCCGCCGCCACCGATCCGGCCGGCCAGGCCCGGGCCGCCCCGCCGGCCAGCACCGACACAGCGACGAGGACCGCCGCCGGGCCGGCCACCTCCATGCGACGCAGCTGACGCAGCCGCGGCGAGGGTCCTCGCCAGGCGACCTCCACTACTCGTCCCAGACCATCCGGTTCCCGGTCGGGCCGGGACCGAGGACCACCTGCGCCGGGCTCTGCTTGTCGATGTGGCCGATGAGGGCGTTGTACACGCTGTAGCCGATCAGCTCCTGCAACCGCGGGGGCATGCGCCCGACCGAGTCGACGGGGATACCGAGCTGCTGGTTCTCCTGCTGGCGGATGAAGCCGGCGCAGTAGTTCATGGCCACCCCGACCCGGCGGTCGCCGGTGCGGTTGGCCCCGCCGCCGTGCCAGAGGCTCCCGTGCCACACGAGCACGCTCCCGCGTCGCATCACGGCGGCCTCGGAGTCGTAGTGCTGGCCGTAGACCGGGGAGTCGCGGGCCAGGTGGGTGCCGGAGATGACCCGGGTGGCGCCGTTCTCCTCGGTGAAATCGGTGAGGGCCCACATGGTGTTGCACACCGTGGGCGGGTGCGGCTTGGGCAGCGGGATCAGCTGGTCGTCGGCGTGGATGGGCTGGGCGACCTCATCCGGGCCGATGTTGATCGAGGACAGAGAGGAGACCAGGCACCCCGGGTCGAGCACGCCTTCCACGACGGGCAGCACGGCCGGGTGCACCGGCACCTGCCACCAGATGTCGCCCCGGGCGAGGAGGTTGTAGATCCTCAGGGTGCGCCGGCCCTCGAAGGAGTTGTCGGCCGGCTGGACCTCCAGCTCCCGCTCGAGCCGTTCGAGATCGGCGGCCAGGCCGTCGGTCAGCTCCGGCTCGATGGCGTCCTCGATGACCGTCCAGCCCCGCTCGGCGATCTCGGCGATGTGCTCCTGGGCACCCATTGACGGCGTTTCTAGCACCCGGCCTAACATCCCGGCGGTGCGGTTCTCGACGGAAGTGACCTTGACCGGCCCCCGGCGGGCCCCGGCCCAGATGCTGGCCGAGCAGAGCTACGACGGGCACAGCAGCGTGCACGACGAGTCGACCGCCTCGACACTGGGCCTGGCCGGGGCGCCCATCGAGGCGCCCACCCACTTCAGCCAGTTCGACCCGCTGGCCTACGTCCTCTGGGGCCCGGCGTGGTTCGAACAGGGCTGCATCAGCGCCCACTTCCGGACCATGGTGGTCGAGGGGGAGGAGGTCGAGGCCACCGTCACCGCGACGGGCGACGCCTCGGCGGCGCGCGTCGAGGCCCACAAGGCCGACGGCACCCCGGTGCTGGCCGGCACGGCATCGGTCGGACCCGACCACGGGACCACAGAGCTCGCCGGGCGTCTGGCCGTCCTCGGCGAGCCCGGGGCGCTGTTCGTGGTCGACCAGCTGCAGGTCGGCCAGACCGAGGAGGTCGAGGAGGTGGCGGTCGACTACGACACGCCCAACGGGGCGGGCTACCCCTTCTCGCTGGCCGAAAAGCTGGCCCGCATCACCGAGCCCCACCCTTGGTACACCCCGGAAGGCGGGCCGCGCTCGCCGTGGGGCCGGCCCGTGCTGCCGATGGAGATGATCAGCGTGCTGGCCAGCAAACGGGGTGGCGCCTGGCCGGTGCGCCGGCCCTCGCTCGGCCTGTTCCTCGACCTCGAAATCCGGCTGGTGGACGGGCCCGTCTTCGTCGGGCAGCCGTACTCGCTCCGGCGGGAGGTGGTAGGGCTGAGCCAGAGCCGCCGGACCGAGTCCTATTGGACCCGCACCACGGTGGCCGAGGGCGGGACGGGCCGGCCGGTGGCGGAGGTCCTGCTGCACGCGGGTGTCTTCAAGGAGTCGTACCCGGCGTACCCGGCGTACCCGGCCGAGCGGCTGACCTGACACGGTGCCTGCGCCGCCCGCCGCTCTCGTCGTGGGCTTCGACCGGTCGGCGGCCAGCCGGGAGGCGCTGGACCGGGCGGCCGATCTGGGCCGCCGTCTGGGCGCCACTCTCTACGTGGTCCACGCCGTGGACCTCAGCGACTACCCGGTGGACCCCGACGCCGACGACTGGGAGAAGGCGGCGGCCGCCGCCTTGGAGGAGGAGCGCGCCGCGGCCGCGGTCGCGCTGGCCGCCTACCCCGGACGGTGGGAGTACGTGGCCCGGCGGTCGCGGCCGGCAGAAGCGCTGGTGCAGGTAGCCGACGAGGTCGACGCCCTCATGATCGTCCTCGGCGTGCGGGCCCACGGCTGGTGGCACCTCTTCGAACGGTTGGGCGGGCCTTCGGTCTCCCACCACCTGGTCGGCCACTGCCGCCGGCCGGTGCTCATCGTCGGCCACCAC